>NZ_VKHS01000779.1 GCF_014141525.1 Streptomyces calidiresistens | reverse complement strand
GGACGGGGTCGGGCGCGGCTCAGGGGCGGTCGATGTGCACGTTGGTGGCCTTGACCCGGGCGGTGGCCTCGGCGCCGACCTCCAGCCCCAGTTCCTCCACCGCCTCCCGGGTCACCAGGGACACCAGCCGGTGCGGCCCGGCCTGGATCTCCACCTGCGCCACCACGTCCCCGAGGGTGATCGCGGTGACGATGCCGGGGAAGGCGTTGCGGGCCGAGGTCCGGGGCGCCCCGTCCTGCCCGCCGTCCCCGTCCCCGTCGTCCCGGGCGAGGTCGGCGCAGAAGGCGGCCAGCACCGGCCCCTCCACCACCCGCCGGCCGTGCTCGTCCCGCCGGGTGGCCAGCCGTCCCGCGTCGGCCCAGCGCCGGACGGTGTCCGGGCTGACCCCCAGGAGCGCGGCGGCCCGCCCGATGGTGTAGGTGCGCATGTGCGGCACGCTATGCCGTGTGCGGCGGTATGTGCAAGGAAATCACGGGTGAACGGCTCGCATCCGCGGCTTCACCGCCCGGCGTTCCCGGGATGTTCGGCCGGGGCGGGCAGCAGCCGGGGCACCACCCGCACGAGGACCACCATGCCCACCACCTCCACCAGCGTCTGCGCCACCATCACCACCGGCGCGACCGCCCCCCGCTCGTCGGGGAGGGCCAGCGCCAGGGGCAGCAGCACCAGGCCGTTGCGGGTGGCGCCGGTGAAGACCACCGCCCGGCCCTCCGCCGTCGGCAACCGGAACCCCCGGGCCACCGCCCGCCCGGCCCATGCCATCACGAGGAGGAAGGCGACGAAGAAGGGCACCGTCGGCACCACCTCGCCCAGCCGGCCGTCGAGCTTCGGCAGCTGGGAGGCGACCACGGTGAGCAGGACCGCCGCCATCAGCGGCACCATCGCCGCCCCCGTCCCCTCCGCGACCAGCCGCCCGACCCGGAGTCGACGGGCCGCCGCCTGCGTGAGCCACGCCAGCGCCAGCGGCAGCGCGATCAGCCACAGGAAGGCGTGCAGGAAGGGCCCGGGCTCGATCACCTCCGCCAGTTCGGGGCCGAGGAAGAGCGCCAGGAGCGGCGGCAGCAGCGCCATCTGCGCGAGCAGCAACAGGGGGGTGGCGGCGAGCAGGCGGTCCGCGCTCCCGCCGGCCAGTCGGCTGAAGACGATCACGTAGTCCACGCAGGGCGCGAGCAGCACCAGCAGCACACCCAGCCGCAGCGCCGGATCACCGGGCATCAACGGGAACATCGCGGCCACCACCGGCGGCACCACGACGAAGTTCACCACCAGCACCGCGAGCAGGAACCGCCCCGCCCGCAGCGAACGCCCCAACCCCGCGATCGGCACCTGGAGGAAGGTGGCGTACAGCAGGGCCCCGAGAACCGGCGCCACCACCGCCTCCAGGGCCCCGCCCGCGCCGGGCGCGAACAGTCCGCACAGGGTGCCGGCGCCGATCGCCCCCACGTAGCAGGGCACCTGCCGGCGCTCCATCCACGCCACGGGGGACTGCGACACGGCGGTGGTCTCCTTCGGGCCCGGGCTCCCGGGGAGCCGTGGGGGTGCCCGGGGTGCGTGCCGGGCGTGGTCCGTCCCGACCGTAACCGTTCCCGCCCGTCCCGCCGTGCCCGGGACCGGGCCCGGACGGCCGGCGCCCGTGGCCGACCGGCGTCAGCCGAGGGCGTCGGCGGCCCGCCGCAGGGCCACCCCGGCGCCGCCGAGCAACGGGTCGCCGTGGCCGAAGCAGACCGTCTCGACCTCCAGGCCCGCCAACCGCCGGAAGGACTCCGTCGCCCGGGTCCGGTCGGCGTGGAACACACCGGGGATCACCCCGCCGTTCGCGCCGGCCGCCGCGTCGCCGGTGAAGAGCACGCCGGGGCCCGGCAGGTGGAGGGCGATGCTGCCGTCGGTGTGGCCGGGCGCCTCCACCACCACGGCCCCGCCCGCGATGTCCAGTTCGTCGCCGTCCCCCACCTCCCGGTGCACGGGGGCGGGCGGAGCCGTGGGCGGGTGCGGCACCCCGTCGTACAGGGCCCGCTCCCACTCCGGCGCCCCGTCCATGTCCGGTTCCGGGCCGGTCGCCTCGCCCCGGATGACGGGGGCCTCCAGCCGGTGGGCCACCACCGTCACCCCGTCCCGGCCGGCGAGTTCCGCGGCCCCGCCGGCGTGGTCGGCGTGGAAGTGGGTCAGGACCACGGTGCGCAGTTCCCCCGGATCCCAGCCGAGGCGTTCGATCGCCTCGACGATCGCTTCCCCGGAGCCGGGCGACCCGGTGTCGATCAGCGTCAGCGCGCCGGGGTCCCGCCACAGGTAGGCGTGTCCGACCTCCATCCGCAGTTGGTAGAGGTTCGGCGCGAGCACGACGGTCTCCATGGGGGCGACGCTACGCCCGCCGGTCCCCGCTGTCCCCGTTTTCCGCCGACGGCGCACCCACGGGGGACCGGCGCCCGGACACCGTTCCCCGCGCGGGGGCGCTTTTCGGCCGCGCGCCCCGGGCCCGGGCGCCGGGGG
>NZ_VKHS01000778.1 GCF_014141525.1 Streptomyces calidiresistens | reverse complement strand
GTCGAAGCCGGCCGACGCCCCGTCAACAGGTCCTCCCACTCACCCGCGGGCAACGACAGCACCGTCTCCGGGGAGCCGTCGGCCGGCAGCGCTCCGCTCAACCGGGTCACCACGGTGACCGCGCGCGGCGCCTCCCCCGCCGGCCCCCGGCCGAAGGCCAGGACCCGGTCCGCCGCCGGGCCCTCCGCCCGCAGCGGCGTGTACGCGGACCCCGCCCCGAACCACTCCGGGAACCGACGGCGCAACCGCAGCGCCTCCCGGGTCACCCGCAGCTTCCGGGCCGACAGGCTCCCCGGTGTCGGTTCGGCGGGCGGCCGGTAGGGGGCCCGGTTGTCCGGGTCCACCAGGGCCCGGTACTCCACCTCCGTGCCCTGGTAGAGGTCCGGCACTCCCGGCATCGTCAGGTGCAGCAGGGTCGCGGACAGCGCGTTCACCTCGGCCAACTCGGCCACCTGCCGCTCCACACCCGCCGTCGCCGCGTCCGGCTCGGCGCACAGCACCCGGGCGGTGAACTCCTCCAACGCCGCCTCGTACGCCGGGTCGCCGTCCGTCCAGTCGGTGCGCAGCTTCGCCTCCCGGGCCCCCTTCAGCAACGCGGCCGTCAGTCGCTCCCGGTGCCGGCGCCTCTCCTCCCCGTCGGCCCCCGGCTCGGGGGAGCCGAAGCCCAGCGCGGTCTGGCGCGCGATCCACTCGGTGTGCCGGTCCGGTGCCGGGAGACCCGGCCGCTCCGCCTCCCCCGACCGGTCCTCCAGCAGTTCCACCCACTCCTCGGCGAGCTCGGTCAACGCCCCCAGCCGGGCCCGCACGTCCGCGCTGCGCTTGGCGTCGTGCGTGGACAGCACCGTCCCGGTCAACGGCCACTGTCGGGCGACCCGTTCGCAGAAGGCGTGGAACTCCCCGGGGTCCACCGTCGGCCGGCCCGGGTCGCCGCCCACCTCGCAGGCGGCGAGCACCGGGGTGTACCGGTAGAACGCGGTGTCCTCGGCCGCCTTGGCCCGCAGCGCGGAGGAGAGTTGCGCGAACCGGATCCGTGCCTCGTCCGCGGCCGGGCCGCCGCCGGGACGGCCCAGGGCCAGGTCCCGCACCACCGGCACCGCCGCCCGCTCCCGGACGTCGGTCAGCGTCTCCTCGGCCCGGCGCGCCGCCTCCGTCAACAGGGCCTCGTCGGTCGCCGACGGCGGGCCGTCCGCCGGCACGTACGGCCGGTACACCGGCAGCCCCGCCACGATCTCCACCAGCGCCGCGCGCAGCGCGTCCGTGGAGTGATCGCGCAGCGCCAGCTTCGGGGCGGTGCGGCACACCCGCTCCGCCGCCCGGCACCAGCGGGCCACCTCGGCGGCCAGCTCCCGGGTCACCATCCGGCGGGCGGCGTGCAGCTCCGTCGCCCCCCACTCGCCGCCCGTCTCCGCCGGCACCCCGGTGAACACCCGGTGGGCCTCGGTGAGCGCCGCAGCCCCGGCGGGATCCCGCAGAACCCCGTCCACGTGCCGGAGCGCGTCGTAGCCCGTGGTCCCGGCGACCGGCCAGTCTCCGGGCAGTTCCTCCCGGGCACCGAGGATCTTCTCCACCACCGTCCACGCCCCGCCGGTGTGCCGGGCCAGCCGCCGCAGGTACGCCGGTGGATCGGCCAACCCGTCCGGATGGTCGATCCGCAGTCCCGAGATCACGCCCTCCTCCAGCAGCCGCAGCACCGTGCCGTGCGTGGCGGCGAACACCTCCGGGTCCTCCACCCGCACCGCGATCAGCTCGTTGACGGTGAAGAACCGGCGGTAGTTCAGCTCGCCGGCGGCCAGCCGCCACCAGGCGAGCCGGTAGTGCTGGGCCTCCAACAGCTCCGCCATCGGCAGATCCTCGGTGCCGGGCCGCAGCGGGAAGCACAGCGGGCCGTGCCGCAGCACGGCCTCTCCGCCGTCCCCCTCGGGACGCTCGACGGTGAAGGAGGCCAACTCCCCGCCGATGGGGCCGGGCAGCACCGGCAGCAGCATCCGTCCGCCCCCCGCCTCCCAGTCGATGTCGAAGCAGCGGGCGGCGGGGGAGTCGGGACCGTGCCGCAGCGTCTCCCACAACGGTCGGTTCAGACGGGCGGGCACCGGCACGGCCATGTGGTTGGGCACGATGTCCACCACCAGTCCCAGCCCGTGGGCGGCCGCCGTGGCGGACAGCTCCCGAAGCCCCTCCTCGCCGCCGAGTTCCGCCCGCACCCGGGTGGGGTCCACCACGTCGTAGCCGTGACCGGAGCCGGGCACCGCCTCCAGCACGGGGGACAGGTGGAGGTGGGAGACCCCCAGATCGGCGAGGTACGGCACGACCCGGGCCGCCGCCGCGAAGGTGAAGTCGGGCTGCAGCTGCAACCGGTAGGTCGCGGTGGGCAGGTGGCGTTGCAGGCGGATCCGGTCCGGGTGCACCCCGGCGACATCGGTGAAGCGCTCGCCGACCAGGCGTTCGAGCACGTCGACCGGCAGTCGGCCGGCGTCGCGCTCCGGGTCGTG
>NZ_VKHS01000777.1 GCF_014141525.1 Streptomyces calidiresistens | reverse complement strand
GCCGGGGCCGGGGCCGGGGCCGGGTACCGAGGTGTCCGCCGTTCGGATGATCCTTACTCCTCCGGCTGGAGATCGGGAACCGGGTCCGACCAGGGTGGGGCCACGCGCGCACCACCGGCGCGCCCGATGCACAGGTAAAGGAACGCAGATGACCACCGCAGCACCCACCACCTCCTCCCTGACCCTAAACCGCGCCCCGGATCACACCTACCTGGTGTGGGGTGAGGAGCGGTGGGAGAGCACGCCCGGTGGCACCTGGGTCGAGGTACCGGACGCCACCATCGACCTGAGGGTCGGTCAGGACACCCCGTCCTACGGGGCGATCTTCGTGGCGACATTCAGCGCCGAGGCCCTGGCCTCCAATCCCGACAACAACGGCGTGGTCAGCGCCACAGTCTTCTTCGACACCGAACAGGCCGCGCCCGTCAGCAACAACCACCGCTTCGTCACCGCCCGCGGTAACCCCGAGTGGTCCTCCCACACCCTCATCCGCACCGCCAACTTCGCCCCCGATCTCGCCATGCGCGATGTCACCGCCCGTCTGAAGGTCAAGACCAGCACCAACACCACCGTCGGCCTGCAGAACTGGGTCCTGAAGATCGAGCGCTACAACACCTGACATCCCTATCGGTATCCCGGTCTTTCCCGGGGGTTTCGGGAAGACCGGGACACAGCCCACTCCCCCCCACCGCCCCCGAGCCCGAACCAAGGCCGATCCGGCGGCGGGGACCAGGGCGTGGCCGATCGGCCGGAGAACGGCCACCGGGGCCACACGCCGCCCCGTGGCCCCAGCAGCCGCCCGGCCCGGCCGTGCCGGGCCCGGCCGGGCCGCTGTGGGGCCGTGTGGCCGCCTGCGGGCCGCCAGCGGCACCGGGCCCCGCACGCCGGCCCGTGGCCGATCCGGGGGCCGCCAGGCAGATGCTGCGCAACGTCCCGGCCGAACCCGTGGCCGGGGCGGAAACGGCCACCGAGAGGCGTGGCCGACTCCGTGACCGATCCGACATCGAGGACCAGGCCGTGGCCGAACCCGAGGCCGGGCCGTCCCGCTCCCCACCACCACACGGGTATGGTCACCGCTTCTGTCACAACCCGAAACCGGGCGTCCCCGCAGATCAGGGGGCCGCCGGGTGTGCTGGTGGTGGTACATCCACCGGTACACCCGGCAGTACACCACCAGCACACCCTCACCGGGCAGTCCCGGCCCGGCCGGGCCAGCGGACACCGGGTGTCGGGAGAACGGGTTCTCTCCCGTACGGGGAGAGACCTGTTCGCGTGCGGCCCCAGCCGAATTCGGGGCCCGGCCTGCGGTTGACCACGCCCGGCCCCGAGGAGAAGGGGGACCGGAGTCGGTACCTGAATCGGAACATGGAACGGGATATGGATTGGAACGCGGTACGGGACCGGTAACGGGACCACCGGAACACGGCGTGAGGCTACCTCATTTCCGGTGCCGTTTATGAAACCCGGCCCCGCCGAAACCGGCGTGCTCCGGGGCAGAGGCGTTTCCCCGGATCGGCCACGCGAAAAGCCGGGGCTACCGGCCCGGTGAGTGAGGGTATCAACAAATCCCCGACTCGACGCCCGCCGGAACCGGAACCGGGGATATCGACCGGCTGAACCGGTTGGCCGCGCATTGGCGTGAACTGCCCGGGCCGCTGCGCCAAAAGGCCACCCGGGGCGCCGGGGAACTGCGGGAGGCGTCGGGACAGAAGGCCGCCACCGGACTGATCGAGACGCTGCGGACCGCCGATCCGGATACCGGGGAGCGGCACCGGGACCGAACCGGCCACAGTCCCCGGCCCCGACCTCGAGGACGGCCAGGAGGAGGAGCTGCCCTCGCGCCGGGCCCACCGACGCGCCCTCACCGACTCCGAGAGCACCGCCGGACCGAGGAAAAAGGTTGGTGACAGGCCGAGGGGTCCGCACAAGCGGAGAACAGGCCACGATCGAGAAGTCCACCAACACCCTGGAAAGACCATCCCCGCGCGTGCGGGGAGCGGCTGCTGGTGCAGGTGGAGCACGAGGTCCCCTCAGGACCATCCCCGCGTGTGCGGGGAGCAGTCGGCGAAGTCCCGCTACCGGTCACCGTGGTACGGACCATCCCCGCGTGTGTGGGGAGCAGCATGTCGTAGATGGCGCCCTCGGCCATCACCCAGGACCATCCCCGCGTGTGCGGGGAGCAGGCTTTCCGAGCTGCGGTGTTGTCGGCCCAGAGCACCGATTCTAGTTGGTCCGGGACGGGCAGCGAGGGCACTTGGTGAGGCCAACGCCGAGGGACCCTCCCGCGGGTGCGGGGAGCAGGGCTCGCCCTGGATGAGCTGCATCGTGCAGGCAGGACCATCCCCGCATGTGCGGGGAGCAGGGTAGTCGTCGTGAGTGGTGTTCGTCGGAATGGTATCTCGAGGTCAGGGTTACAAAAGAGTGGGTTGCCGGGAGCCCGTTGTGGGGGCAGGTGCGGTGTTGGGGCGGTCGCCGTTGATGAGGGTCAGGGC
>NZ_VKHS01000776.1 GCF_014141525.1 Streptomyces calidiresistens | reverse complement strand
CTCCTCCCCCTCCGGTGGGCGGGAGGCTGCCCCGCCCCATCCGTGACGGCCCGGGAGGGGCCGGGTGTCGGAGGGGGTTGCCACCCTCATCGGGCCGCGACACCGCCGAGGGGCGGAGCGGCGCACAGGGCGCACACGGCGCGAGGGCGGAGCGGAAGGCGGAGAGACGATATGACGGGACGACCCCCCGAGGGGTACCACCGGGTGCGGGCCCACTACCGACGCAACCCCGGCACGACGGCACCGGTCGCCCGACGAAACGGCTGGTGGATCGTCGCGGCGCTGCTGCTCGTGGTCTGGCTGTGGGGGCGGGCCGGCGGAGGAGGCGACGACGCCGAGGAGAGGACGACCGCTCCCCCGACGTCCGCCCCGTCCTCCGCGGGGGTGTCGGTCGCCGACCCCGGGCCCGGACGGTGAGCGCCGGCCGACGTCGGGGCCCGGGAGCCCGTTCGCGTCGACCCCGGACGCCGGGCGAATGGGTGTCCGTCGCCCTGTCGGGGACACTCGCCCTGGTGATCGCCGTACCGATGGCGGCGGATCTGCTCCGGCGCCCCATCGAGGCCGCCGCCGGCCCCGGGCCCGTGATGGGGGTGGTGACGCTGCTCGGCGGGGTGGGCGGAGTGGTGCACGCGGCCCTCCGGGACCGGTCGGGGCGCCTCCACGCGAAGGGTGTGCGGGGACTGCGGCTGTCCTTGGCGCGCATCGACGCCATGACGCCGCCGGAGTTCGAGGTGGCGGTGCGCGATCTGCTGGTCCGCGACGGTGTACCGGCCCGCCACGTCGGTCGTCGCAACGACCAGGCGGCCGACGTCATCGCCGAGGACCCCCGACGGGGGCGGATCGTCCTGCAGTGCAAGCACACCACGGTGGGAGGCGGGGTCGGTGCGCCGGTGATGTACCAGGTCAAGGGCACGGCGGGGCCGGCTCACGGCGCCCGTCACGCCGTGGTGGTCACGAACGGGAACGTCACCCGGGAGGCCCGGCGGTGGGGTGATCGACACGGGGTCCACTGGGTGGACCGGGCCCGGCTGCGGCAGTGGGCGGAGGAGGGGCGTTCCCTCCCGGAGGTCGCCGGGCTCCCCCTCGGACGACGGGGCCGGGTCGGCCGGGGGCTGCGCGGTCCCGGAACGGCCGGGGCCCCGTGAACCGGTCCGGCCCGCCACCGGCCGGGAACCGGCCCCTCAGTCGGATCGGCCGGCGGGGGCGGTGTCCGCGCCCATCCGGACCCGGCGCGACCGGGCACCGCTCCCGTGGCCGTGCTCGTGCCCGTGCCAGTCCAGGCAGAGCACGGTGGCGTCGTCCCGCAGGTGACCCCCGCAGGCGTCCAGGACCACGGAGGTGATCCATCGCGTGGCCTCACGGGGGTGCAGGTCGCGCGTCTCCCGCAACACGGCCGCCAGATCCACCCGGGCCGCCCGACGCTCCTGCATCCCGTCGGTGAGGAGCAGAAGCCGGTCCCCGGGCCGCAGGTGGAGCTTCTGCGCCTCGTAGGGGAAGGGCGAGGGAATGCCGAAAGGGAGGTGGGCGACGAGCGAGACCTCCTCCACCTCCCCCTCGCGCAGAAGCAGCGGTCGGGGGTGACCGGCGTTGACGATCTCCACCGATCCGTCCTCCAGGTCCACCCGCATCAACTGGCCGGTGGCCATGGCACCGCGCCCGTGGTCCACCAGCGCGTCGTGGGCCCGCTCCGCCTGTTCGGTGATGCTCTCCCCCAATCGACGCGCCCCCCGCAGCGCCCCCATGAGGAGGGTCGCCAGCAGCGCGGAGTCCACGTCGTGTCCCATGGCGTCGGTGATGGACAGGTGGAGGGTGTCCCGCTCGAGGGCGTAGTCGTAGGTGTCGCCGCCGATCCGATCCGCGGGAACCAGGGCCCCGGCGACGGTGAGGCCGTCCGCCTCGCAGCAGGAGGCCGAGGGCAGGAGCTGGTGCTGGATCTCGGCCGCCAGGCTCACCCGGGTGGTGCGCCGGCCCCATTGGTAGATGTCGGTGAAGCGCCGGTCGGTGACGATGATGTAGGCCAGGGCGTGGGCGGCCTCCTCGACCCCCCGCAGAGCCGTGTCGTCCACCGGCGCGGGGAGGAAGACCTCCAGCACGCCCAGGCAGTCGCCCCGGTTGGTCACCGGTGCCACCACGCGATATCCGCCGTTCCCCGCCTCCTCCACCCGGGAGGCCTGGCTGCGCAGCACCTCGTCGTAGACGCTGCCGGACAGGGGGATCCCGCGGGACCGTCCGTCCTCTCCGCCGTCCATCCCACCGGTGGTGAGTCGCACCACCCGGCGACCGACGACATCGACGAAGAGGAAGGACACGGTGAAGGCCCCGAAGCGGTGCTCCAGGTGCTCGGCGACCACCGAGACCGATTCCATGGGTGGGGCCTCCTCGGCTGCCGTCAGCAGCTCCCCGAGGCCGAATCCGCCGTCCGTCATCGCAACCCCCTCGCCGTGTCGTTATTCCGCTCCCCTACCCCGGAGCGGGCGAAAGAAGGGGGGTGCGCCCGGGGG
>NZ_VKHS01000775.1 GCF_014141525.1 Streptomyces calidiresistens | reverse complement strand
GCGGGGAACCGGGTGGATTCGGCGGGGGGATCGGCGGACCCCCCGGTGAGTTCGTCCCACCGCCCCGGCGGACATCCCGGTGGTTGCGTCGCCTGGTGCCGCCGGCGATCATCTCGGTGGCAGCCCTGATCATCGCGGCACTGGTGTGGGTGCCACCGAGGGTGGCCTGCGGCGGTCCGGGCTCCGGACTGGTGCGGGAGGGCGGTGAGTGCGTGGGGGTGACCTACGGCAGCCCCGCCCTCCTGCCCTCCGGGGCCGAGGAATGGCACGAGGATTTCCGTGCCGTCCAGGACGCCATCCGGGAGGAGAACGACCGGGTGGTGGCGGCCGGTGGCCGGCACGTGACGATCGGGTTGATCTCCACCCTCACCCCGGACGAGGACGGCCCCCTGTCACCGGAGCGGGTCCTGCGTTCCCTCCAGGGCGCCCACGCGGCCCGGATGCGTGCCAATCACAGCCGGGACATGGGCGACCCCACGCCTCTCATCCGACTGGCGCTGGCGAACGCCGGGGCGAGGCAGGACCGGTGGGAAACGGCGGTGCGGCGGTTGAAGGAGATGGCCCGGGGCGAGGAGCGCCTGGTGGCGGTGGTGGGCTGGGCCGTGAGCACCGAGGACACCGAGCGCGCGGCGATGGAGTTGTCGGAGGCGGGGATCCCGATGGTGGCCTCGGTGGCCAGTGGGGACGGGCTGCGCCACGACCGTGTCCCGGGGTTGGTGCGGGTGACGCCGAGCAATACGGATTTCGTCGCGGCGCTGGCCGAGCACCTGCGCAACGAGGGCGACGGCGGGGAGGCCCCGCCGCGCACGGCGATGCTGGTGTACGACGTGAACGAGCCGGACCTGCACGTCTCCACGTTGACCGCCGCCATGCGTCGCCGGTTCGCCGAGGAGCTGGCGGGGCGCCCGGAGCAGCCGTTCACCGGTACCCGGGTGACCTCCGACGCCTCGGTGGCGCTCTTCGACCCCATCGTGCGCAACATCTGCCAGAGCCGTGTGGACACGGTGCTGTTCTCCGGGCGGACGGGGGATCTGGAGGGCTTCCTGGACGCGCTGGTGCGCCGTACCTGTGCGGACGAGTCGCTGTCGGTGCTGTTCGTGGAGACGGGACCGGTGGTGCCCGCCGAACGGGAGGCGGAGCTGCGACGGGCGCAATTGACCGTGGTGCACGCCTCGGCCAGTGATCCGCGCTGGTCGGCGGACCGGGATGCCGATCCGGGCGCGGAGTGGACCCCGGAGGGGTTCGCCGGTTTCCGGGACGCCCTGGCGGAGGTGCTGCCGGAGGGTGGTGACGTGACGGCCGCGCTGCCGGACGGCTACGCGCTGGCTCATCACGATGCGGTGATGGTCGCGGTGGAGGCGATCCGGGTGAGGAACGCGGCGGGTCCGGACCGTTTGCCCGATCCTTCGGAGGTTCGCTCGGAGCTGTTCAAACTGAACACGGCGAACGCCGTGCGGGCCGCCGGGGGCACCTTGTCGTTCACCACCTCGCGGGCGGGGGACCCGGGCGACAAACCGATCCCGGTGATCGAGGTGCCCGCCCCCGAGGGGGGCGACGCGCCGGCGCGTCGGCCGTACACCACTCCGGAGTTGTGAGCGGCCCCGGGTGCGGGACGGGGTGCCCGTTCCGCACCCGGGACGGCGGAAACCTCAGGGTCGGGGCGCCAGGAGTTCGGCCCAGCGCCGGAGGATCGGCTCCTCTGCGAGGTCGGGGAAGGCGAGGTCCACGCCGTACTCGGCGCGCCAGCGCTCCAGCAGACTCATCAGCCGGATGGAGTCCAGGCCGTGGTCGGCGAGGTCCTCGTCCACGGGCAGGTCGGCGGGGTCCTCGCCGAGAAGGTCTGCGACGTCGGCGCGCAGCCGCTCGACGACGGGGAGGGACGGGACGGCGTTCCCCTCCCCCGGGCCCCCGCCCAGGGCGCGCACCAGGCTCTCGGTGTCGGTGACCACGGCACAGCGCCCGGCGGCCCAGGCCAGGGCGCCCAGGTGTTCGGCCTCGGAGAAGTCGGCGACCGCGTCGGCGACGACGAAGGCCCGCAGGTCGCGCATCCACGCCTCGCAGGCGGTGACCTGCACGCCGATGTGGGCGTAGACGCCGGTGACGATCAGTTCGTCACGGCCCAGCTCGCGCAGGCGGGCGTCGAGGTCGGTGCGGGTGAAGGCACCGTACTTCCACTTGGTCACCACGGTGTCCTCCGGGCCGGGGGCCACCGCGTCCGCGATGGCGGCGGCACGCGGGTCGTCGGGGATGCCGGGGCCCCAGAAGTCCTGTTGCAGGCCGCGCTGTTCGGGGGTCTGGCCGCCGGGCTGGGCGGTGTAGAGGACGGGGATGCCCGCCTCGGCGCAGACCGCGCGCAGGCGGCCGATGTGGCGGAGCATCTCCGGGATCGGCGGGGCGTCGGTGGTGAAGGCGGACAGGAAGTGGTTCTGCAGGTCGTGGACGAGCAGCACGGCCCGCCGGGGGTCGGGGGTCCACTCCACGCGGTTGGCGGGCAGGGCGTCGGGGCCGGGC
>NZ_VKHS01000774.1 GCF_014141525.1 Streptomyces calidiresistens | reverse complement strand
CCCCGTACCTCGGCCCCGGCTCCGACCACGACGCGGAGGAGTTCACCGGCGTCGACCTCTCCGGCGAGGACGGCGGCGGCGCCGCCTTCCTGGAGTGCCTGCTGCGCGACTGCGTCCTGGACGAGACCCGTCTGCGCGGTGCCCGCCTGGTCGACTCCCTGCTGGAGAACGTGCGCGGCCTGGGCGTCGGCTTCGCCGAGGGCGTGCTGCGCGACGTGGAGTGGCGCGACGCCCGCCTCGGCGGCGCGCAGTTCTTCGGGGCCGAACTCAACCGGGTGGTCTTCCGGGGCGGGAAGATCGACTACGCCAACTTCCGGCAGGCCGGCCTCACCGACGTCGCCTTCGTCAACTGCGTGCTGGTCGAGCCCGACTTCGGCGGGGCCAAGCTGGAGCGGGTCTCCTTCGAGGGCTGCGAGGTGCGCGGCGCGGACCTCTCCGCCGTGCGGATGACGGACGTGGACCTGCGCGGGGTCACCGGCCTGGAGATCGCGCGCGGGGTGGAATCCCTCGCCGGGGCGGTCGTCACCCCCACCCAACTCCTCGACCTCGCCCCCGTCCTCGCCGCCCACCTGGGGTTGCGCGTCGAGCCCTGACGGCCCCGGGCCGCCGGCCGGGGACGGGGTGCGCCCGACGCCCCGTCCGCACCGGGAGGCGCCCGGGACCGGGCCGGAGTCCCTCACCGGCCCGACGTTGGGGCCCGGGCCGGGGCTCCCGCCCCGGGCGCCCCGGCGCGCTCAGACCCGGGGGAAGCGTGCCCGCAGGTCCCACACCACGGGGTTGTCGGCCAGCTCCTCATGCATGTCGGCGAGGTCCGCCAGCAGGTCGTGCAGGAAGTCCCGCGCCTCGCGGCGCAGCTCGGAGTGGAGCACCGAGAGCGTCGGCTGATCCGCCGAGGGGTGCTCGGGGGTGATCTCCACGTGCCCGAACCGCCGCACGAACAACCACACGTCCGCCGACTCCGGGAAGTCCAGCGCGGCCCGCTGCGGCTTGGCCGCCCGACTCCCCATCGGGTCCCGGTCCAAGCGCTCGGCGATGTCGCACAGCGCCCACGCGAAGTCCAGCACCGGCACCCAGCCGCGCGCGGTCGCCAACTCCTCGTCCCGCTCGGTGTCGGCCAGGTACACGTCCCCGGAGAACAGGTCGTGGCGCAGCGCCTTCACATCCGCCCGCCGGTAGTCGGTCTGCGGCGGGTCGGGGTAGCGGGAGGAGAGCGCGTAACCGATGTCGAGCATCCCCCGATGCTCCCACGCCGCACCGGGCCCGACGGGCGGGGCGGGGTGGATCCCGGCTGGTCCGGCGCATTCGAACCCCCGGGTGCGACGTGGCGGCCTCAGGGGCGGGAGGACATGGCGATTCGAACGAGGGTGCGTGCCAGTTCGATGCTCTCCGAGAGGGTGTCGAGTGGAAGCGGCTGTGTGGCGAGGGCCCCTTCGTGCAACAGGAGGAGCCGGCCGGCGAGCACCGCGGGGTCCGAGCAGCCGGCCTCCGTGGCGAGTTCCTCGAACAGGTTCAGCAGCCAGAGCTTTTGATCCACGGCGATGTGCCGCGCGGGATGGGAGGGGTCCGGGAGCTCGGCCAGCGCGTTGATGAAGGCGCATCCACGGGTGTGTGTGTCGGTCCAGGTCCGTAGTGCGTCGAAGGGGGCGAGGACGGCGTCGGCGGGCCGGTCGCGGGCTTCGACGGCTTGACGGACGAGAGCCCGCCAGCGCTGGGCGCGTTCCGCGAGGTAGGCCGCCACGAGGTGGTCCTTCGAGCCGAAGCGGTTGTACAGGGTGCGCTTGGTCACGCCCGAGCGCTCGGCGATCAGGTCCACGCCCACCGCTGTGATTCCGCGGTCGTAGAACAACTCCTCGGCGGCGGCCAGGATGCGGCGGCCGGCCGGGGTCATGGGTGGTGCTTCCCGCATCGAACGCCCTTTACCGATCGGTGTACCATGGGAAAAGTTCACCGATCAGTATACCTGCGAGGAGGTGTGCGATGGAGGTCTCAGGGACCATGCGCGCGGTGCGGATCACGGGGCACGGGGGGCCGGACCGTCTCGAGTCGGTGGAGGTGGCCGTGCCCGTTCCGCGGGATGGAGAGGTGTTGGTGCGGGTCGGCGCGGTGGCACTGAACAACACCGATCTGTGGACCCGTGAGGGGTCCTACGGTCGCCCGGGGGCCCCGGACGCGCTGTCGGGCTGGCGGGGGCCGATCGATTTCCCCCGCATCCAGGGGGCCGACGTGACGGGTCGTGTCGCGGCGGTCGGTCCCGATGCCGAGGAACGCCTCGTCGGTCGCCGGGTGCTCGTCGACCCGGCGATCTACGACGCCGGGGGACCGGACGCGAACCCGGTGGGTCTGATGGGGAGCGAACGCGACGGCGGTTACGCCGAGTACGTCACCGTGCCGGTGGAGCGGGTGCACGACGTGACCGAATCACCGCTCACGGACGACCAACTGGCCGCACTGCCCATCGCCTACGGAACGGCACTGGGCATGATCGAGCGGGGCGGGGTGGGGGAGGGCGAGACCGTCGT
>NZ_VKHS01000773.1 GCF_014141525.1 Streptomyces calidiresistens | reverse complement strand
GCCGGCTCCCGGTGGGGGGCCGGCGCCCACCCCGGGGCGTGGCACGCCGAGCGCGTTCGAACGAATGTGCCGCCGCGCCCGGTTCCGACCGCGTCCGGTCGGCACCGGGCACGGCGGCCCGGGGGACTCAGTCGGCGCGCCGGCCGACCAGGCGCCAGGCCAGGGGCAGCGCCCCCATCGCCAGCGCCGCCTTGAGCGCGTCGCCGATCAGGAAGGGGAGCATGCCGACCGCGACGGCCTGTCCGAGGCCCATGCCGGTGGCCAGGGCGAGGTAGGGGACACCGATGGCGTAGATGATCACGGTACCCACGGCCATCGTGCCGGCGGTGCGCCACATCGTGCGGTCGCCCCCGCGCCGCGCCAGGGCGCCCACGGCCGCGGCGGCCAGGCCGAAGCCGAGGATGTAGCCGAAGGTGGGCATGCCCCAGCCGGAGGCGCCCTCGGCGAACCAGGGCATGCCCGCCATGCCGATCAGCGCGTAGAGCAGCAGGGAGGCGAAGGCGCGCAGCGGGCCGAGCGAGACGCCCACCAGCAGGACGGCGAAGGTCTGGCCGCTGACCGGGACGGGCGAGCCGGGCACCGGCAGGGCGAACTGGGCGGCGACACCGGTCAGGGCGGCGCCCCCGGCGACGAGGGCGATGTCGCGGACCCGGGCGCGGGCGGCGGTACCGGCGGGCAGCATGTCGGCGAGGACGGCGCCCGGCCCGGGGTGGGCGGCGGCGGTGCTCATGGGATCTCCACGGGACGGGATGGACGTGCGGGCACGGCCGGACCCGGTGGCGTGTCGGCCCCGGTCACGGCCTCCCCGACGCTAACCGAGGACCGGGCCCGGTTCCGCGTGAGCTTGGCGACAAAACCACACCGTCTCCCTTGTGGGCCCCGCTCCCCGTCCGGGGTTCCCCGCCATCCGCCCGCGACGACCCGCGGGGGCACTCCGCTGCCGTGATCGGGAAGTTGCTGCTAGCCTGCTGTTGCAAGTCATTCGCAGAAAAGAGGACCGCGCAGGGCCCGCGCGGGTCGACCAGGGCACCCACGCCGTCGAAGGGCACCGGACATGGCCGTCTACTCACTCCCCGAGCTCCCGTACGACTACGCCGCGCTGGAGCCGGTGATCACCGGGGAGATCATCGAGCTGCACCACGACAAGCACCACGCGGCGTACGTGAAGGGCGCGAACGACACCCTGGAGCAGCTGGAGGAGGCCCGGAGCAAGGAGCAGTGGGCCGGGATCAACGGTCTGGAGAAGAACCTGGCCTTCCACCTGTCCGGGCACATCCTGCACTCGATCTACTGGCACAACATGTCCGGCGACGGCGGCGGCGAGCCGCTGGAGAAGGACGGCACCGGTGAGCTGGCCGACGCCATCGCCGAGTCCTTCGGCTCCTTCGCCCGCTTCAAAGCCCAGCTCTCCAAGGCCGCCGCCACCACCCAGGGGTCGGGCTGGGGCGTCCTGGCGTACGAGCCGGTGAGCGGCCGGCTGATCGTGGAGCAGGTCTACGACCACCAGGGCAACGTCGGTCAGGGCTCGGTGCCGATCCTGGTCTTCGACGCCTGGGAGCACGCCTTCTACCTGCAGTACCGCAACCAGAAGGTGGACTTCGTCGAGGCGATGTGGCGGGTGGTGAACTGGCAGGACGTGGCGGCCCGGTACACCGCCGCCCGGGAGCGCGCCGGCACCCTGCTGCTCGCCCCCTGAGGCACCGCTCCGGGCCGGGCGCCACCGGCCCACCCGAACCCCTCGCTCGCGTGATCGTCTTCTCACCGCTCACCGGGCGGGTGGAAAGGGACGGGGGCCCGCGCGGTCGTGACGCGCGGGCCCCCGTTCCGTCGTGGACCGGTCGGTCCGCGGCGCGTCTCAGTCGATCCGGGGCCGCTCGGTGCGGGATCGCTTGAGCTCGTAGAAGCCCGGCGTGCCGGCCACCAGCAGCACACCGTCCCACAGCCGCCCCGCCGCCTCGCCGCGGGGCATCGGGGTGACCACGGGGCCGAAGAAGGCCACCGGCTCGCCGTCGGGCCCGGGAACCGCGATCACCGGGGTGCCCACGTCCCGGCCGACCAGCCCGATCCCCCTGCCGTGGGAGGCGCGCACCTCCTCGTCGCGGTCGGTGGACTCCGCCTCGTCGGCGAGTTCGACCGGCAGGTCGGCCGCCTTCAGGGCCTCCCGCAGGGTGTCCCGGTCCAGCGCCCGGCCCTCGCCGTGGCGCCGGTTCCCCAACTCGGTGTAGAGCCGGTCCAGTGCCTCCTGCCCGTGCTCGGCGGCGACCGCGACGCACACCCGCACCGGCCCCCGGGCCTCCCTCATGCCCTGCCGGTACCTCTCGGGGAGTTCGTCGAGGCGGTCCTCGTTGAGGACGGCCAGACTCATGACGTTCCAGCGCACCCGCACCGGCCGCACCGCCTCGACCTGCTTCATCCACCGCGAGGTCACCCACGCCCAGGGACAGGCGGGGTCGAACCAGAAGTCCGCCGTCACCGGTTCCCCGTCGCCGCCGGCCCCGTCACCCGGGCCGCCGAGGGAGGCCCCC
>NZ_VKHS01000772.1 GCF_014141525.1 Streptomyces calidiresistens | reverse complement strand
TTGCTAAGAGACAGGTTGCCGGTGCCTCCCCGCCCTCCGCTTCCACCGCCGCGACCATCCGTTCCATCGGCAGGGTGCTCCGGGTCCACTGCGGACCCTCGGCGCCGTCCGGGCCGGGAGGCACCGGCACCGGGCCCGGGGCCCGCACCCCGGCGTTGTCCGGGGTGTCGCCGCGGCGCGCCCCGTTGAACGCCTCCAGGTCGAAGAAGCCCGGCCGACCCCGGCTGATGGTCATGAACAGGTCCACCCGGCGCGGCCCCTCCTCCAGGTACGGGGTCAGCGCCTCCTCCACGATTCCATCGGTGAAGTCGTGCCAGCGCACCGGCAGGATCACGCCCTCCACGTGCGCGGTGCGTCCGTCCGCCGTCCGCAGCGTGGTGCCGTGCAGGGCGAGGACGGCGGCGCCCGAGGGGTTGCCGCGCCGGATGTCGCGATCGAGTCCGAAGGGGTCGAAGCCGGTGATCACGACCCGCAGGCGTTCCCCACCGGCGGGCAGGTGGTTGCCGCCGATGCCGCGGGAGGAGCGTTCGAGGGCGGCGATCAGCGCGGCGCCGAGGGGATCGCCGGCGGGGTGACGTGCGCGCAGCAGCCGGACCATGGCCAGCCGGGTCCAGTACAGGGGGCGGTCGTCGCCGTCGGTCTCCCGGGCCCGGCGGGCGGCGTTGCGCCACAGCCGGCGGCCGTGGTGCCGCACGACGCGGAGGGCCTCCTCCTCGTCCCGCGCCGCGTCCAGGGCCCCGGTGAACGCGGTGACGGCGTCACCGTGGCCGCCGTGGCGCAGTACGCGGTCCGGTATCTCCCGGTCGAGCCGGGCCTCCTCGGTGAACTCTTCCGTCGTGGTCCCGCTGTCGGTGCTCAACGCCTCTCCCGAGGGGTGTTCCGTGATGGTGGTGTGAAGGTCGGATGGACTCGGTTGGGTCATCCGTATCAGGAAAGCGGGGAAACGGCGCCCCTCCTGCGTGAACCCGTTGCGGTGGTGTGGCCCCTCCGTGTCCGGATCGCCCGGGGGAGCGCTCCCGGGTGTGGATCGCGCGGTGCCGGGCACACGCCGATCCGGAACCGCCCCACCCGGTCGCGTCGGGCCGGCCGACCCGCGAGGGTCGGCGGGGTGCCGACTCCCCGAGCGGCACGCCGCAAACCCTCGCATAATCGGACATACAAGCCCGATGACGGTGACCGGTGGTTCCTCTGGCGCAGTTCCGCATCCGAGGCAAGGCGAAAATCGGCCAATTGCCTTCCGGGGGAGTGCGGCAGGGGAATCGGGGCAACCGACAGACGACCGGTACACGTCACAGCGACGAGAGGACAACTGTCATGGGCATCATCGCGTGGATCATCCTCGGTCTCATCGCCGGCGCCATCGCCAAGAAGGTGATGCCGGGCGATGGCCCCGGTGGCATCATCGTCACCATCCTCCTGGGTATCGCGGGTGCCCTGCTCGGCGGTTTCCTCGGCAGCGCGCTGTTCGGGGTGGACGCCGTGGACGGCTTCTTCGAGATCTCCACCTGGGTGGCGGCCATCATCGGAGCCGTCATCCTCCTCTTCCTGTACCAGCTGCTGACCGGCCGACGCTCGCGCGTCTGACCGACGTCTCCCGGCGGCCCGTTCCTCACCCCGGGTTCACCCACCCCCTCCAGAGTTCCGTGTGGCGCAGGTTCCACCCGTGAACCGAAGAGGGAGAAGTGAGAATGGGCCATGGCCACCCCCCGGGGCACGACCACCACCACGGTCACGATCACCACGACGAAGGCCGGCCGCTGCCCGCGGCGATGGACGCCTCCATCCCGGACAGCGAACTGAGCCCCGAGCAGCTCTCCCGCCGCGGCATCCTCCGCCGCGCGGGGTTGCTGGGGGCGGGACTCGCCGGCGCGGGCGTTCTCGCCGGCGCCGGCGAGTCCTTCGCCGCCGCGGGGGCCGGGGGTGCCGTCACGACCGGCACCGCCGCCGCGTCCGGCGCGTCCGCCAAGCCCGGGAAGAAGACGCTCTGGCTGGCGGGCGACCACCACATCCACACCCAGTACAGCTCCGACGCCCAGTACCGGGTCATCGACCAGGTCCGCAACGGCGTCCGATACGGACTCGACTGGCTGGTCATCACCGACCACGGCGGCGCCACCCACGCCCGCATCGGGGTGGAGAAGACCAACCCCGACATCCGCGCCGCCCGTGAGGAGATCCCCGACGCCCTGGTCTTCCAGGGCCTGGAATGGAACATCCCCGCCGCCGAGCACGCCACCGTCTTCGTGCACCCGGGGAAGAACGAGGTCGAGGTCCTCAAGCAATTCGAGACCGACTACGACGGCGGCGTGCGGGGGGCCACGGCCGACACCCCGCAGAACGAGGCCCTGGCCATCGCCGGGCTCGACTTCCTGGCCGAGCAGGTCCAGCGCAGGCGGGTGCAGGACGCCCTGATGCTCGCCAACCACCCCGCCCGCCGGGGCGTGGACTCCCCCCACGAGATCCGCAACTGGCGCGACGCCCAGCCGACCATCGCCGTCGGCATGGAGGGCGCCCCCGGCCACCAG
>NZ_VKHS01000771.1 GCF_014141525.1 Streptomyces calidiresistens | reverse complement strand
GTCCCCCCGTCCCCGAGCAGAAACGCGAGCACCACCCCGTGACCCGAAGCCCGCGGCCGGCCCCGGCCGTGACCGCCGCCCACCGCTACTGCGAGACCGTCACGGGTCTGGAGGCCCGCAACTTCTCCTACGGCATCCGCCTGTTGCCCGGTCCCAAGCGCCACGCCATGTCCGCCCTGTACGCCTTCTCCCGGCGGGTGGACGACATCGGTGACGGCCCCCTGCCCCCGGAGGTCAAGGAGGCCCGGCTCAAGGAGTGCCGGATCCTGCTGGAGCGGATCCGCGCCGGGGAGATCGCCGAGGACTGCACCGACCCCGTCGCCCTGGCCCTCGCCGACGCCGTGCGGACCTTCCCCATCCCGGTGGACGCCCTGGACGAACTGGTCGACGGCGTGCTGATGGACGTGCACGGTCGCCGGTACCGCACCTGGGACGACCTGCGGGACTACTGCCGGTGCGTCGCCGGGGCCGTGGGGCGGCTCTCCCTCGGTGTCTTCGGCACCGTGCCCGGGGCCCCCGACGCCGACCGCGCCGCCCAGCGGGCGAACACCCTGGGGCTGGCCCTCCAGCTCACCAACATCCTGCGAGACCTGCGCGAGGACGCCCGCAACGGCCGCAGCTACCTCCCCTCCGAGGAGTTGCGCCGCTTCGGTTGCCAGGACGGATTCCGGGGTGCCGTGCCGCCGGCCGGCGCGGACTTCACCGGCCTCATGCGCTTCCAGGTGCGCCGCGCCCGCGACCTGTTCGCCGACGGGTTGCGCCTGCTGCCCCTGCTGGACCGCCGCTCCGGTGCCTGCGTCGCGGCCATGGCGGGCATCTACCACCGCCTGCTCGACCACATCGCGGCCGATCCCGCGGCGGTGCTGCGCGGCCGGGTCTCGCTCCCGCCGGCCCAGAAGGCGCTGGTCGCCGTCCGCGGACTGACCGGTCTGGACGCCCGCCGCGCCGCCCGCGGGTGCTCCGCGTGACCCCGCCCCTTCCCCCGGCCTCGGGCATCCCCGGGGCGGGGGGCGCCGACCGCCCGGGGCACGTGCTGGTGGTCGGCGGGGGACTGGCGGGGATCACCGCGGCCCTCGCCCTCGCCGACGCGGGACGCCCGGTCACCCTGGTGGAGTCCCGCCCCCGGCTGGGCGGCCTGGCCTTCTCCTTCACCCGCGACCGGGAGCCCGGTCCGCTGACCGTCGACAACGGCCAGCACGTCTACCTGCGCTGCTGCACCGCCTACCGGGGCTTCCTGCGCCGGGTCGGGGCGGAACACCTGGCGCCCGTCCAGCGCCGGCTGGACGTGCCGGTGCTCGACGCCCGCACCGGGCGACTCGGTCGGCTGCGCCGTTCCGGGCTGCCCGCACCGCTGCACCTGGCCGGTGCCCTGGCCCGCTACCCGCACCTGTCGGTCGCGGACCGCGCCTCGGTGGTCCGCGCCGCGCTCGCCCTGCGCCGGCTGGACCCGGAGGACCCCGCGCTGGACCGGCTGTCCTTCGGTTCCTGGCTGCGCCGGTACGGCACCGGACCCGCCGCCGTGGCGGCGCTGTGGGACCTGGTGGGCGTGGCCACCCTCAACGCCCGCGCCGACGACGTCTCGCTCGCCCTGGCCGTGATGGTCTTCCGCACCGGTCTGCTGAGCGAGGCCGGGGCCGCCGACATCGGGTTGCCGGAGGTCCCGCTGGGGGAGATCCACCACCACCGCGCCGGGCGGGCCCTGGAACGCGCCGGGGTCCGGGTGCTGACGCGCACCCGGGTGCGCGGTCTGCGCCGGTCGGCCGAGGGCGGCTGGTGGGCGGACCTGCGGCGCGGCGACGGGCCGGCCGACCCCGGCGCCCCGGGCGGCTCCGCGAACGGCATCGGCGCCGACGCCGTCGTCACGGCCCTGCCACAGGACGCCACCCGCGCCCTGCTGCCGCCGGGCGCGGTGGCCGACCCCGACCGGTTCGGGGAGCTGGGCACCGCGCCGATCCTCGACGTGCACGTGATCCACGACCGGCCGGTGCTGCGCGAGCCCTTCCTGGCGATGATCAACTCGCCGGTGCAGTGGGTCTTCGACCGCACCGTCGCCTCCGGTCTCGCCGACCTGCCCGGCGCGGGGGAGAGTCAATACCTGGTGCTCTCCCAGTCGGCGGCGGGGGAGGAGATCGACCTGCCGGTCGCCGTGCTGCGGGAGCGCTACCTCTCCGCACTGGCCCGGGCGCTCCCGGCCGCGCGGACGGCCCGGGTGCGGGACTTCTTCGTCACCCGGGAGCGCACCGCGACCTTCGACCCGGCCCCCGGCACCCGCCGGCTGCGGCCCGGTCCCCTCACCGACGCGCCGGGGCTGTTCCTCGCCGGGGCGTGGACGGCCACCGGGTGGCCCGCCACCATGGAGGGGGCGGTGCGCAGCGGGCTGGCCGCCGCGAGGGCCGTCCGGGCGTCCGGACCCGGCGCGCGGATCGCGGCGGGAGTCGTCGCGACCGCCCGGGGCGCCGGTGATCCGCCCGGTTCCGCCGGACTCCCGCCGCCCGCATCCGCCACCGCCCCGGCGGGGGAAGAGCGCGATGC
>NZ_VKHS01000770.1 GCF_014141525.1 Streptomyces calidiresistens | reverse complement strand
CCGCACCCCCATCCCGTCCCCACTCCGAGGAGAACCCTTGTCCCCCTGGTTGGTGTTGTCCCTCGCCGTCGTCGCCACCTGCGGTCTGGTGCTGTCGGTCGGATGGTGGCGAGGTCGCCGTTACGGCGCGGAGGGGGAGGAGGAGGTGGGGACCCCCGCCGTGATCGATTACATGATCATGATGATCGGTGTGGTGTACGCCATCGTCCTCGGTCTGGCGATCGCCGGTGTCTGGGAGGAACGCAGCGCCGCCGAGGACTGGGTGCGGCAGGAGGCCCAGGCCCTGCACGAGGTGGGGGTCCGGGCCGAGGCCCTCCCCGCCGCGGTCCGGGACCGGGTGCGGGAGGACGTGGACGCCTACGTGCGACACACCCTGGAGGTGGAGTGGCCCCACATGGTCGAGGAGGAGGAGTTGACCGAGCGGGGCGACATCCTGCTGGAACGGTTGCGGGAGGGGATCCGCGACCACCGGCCGGAGGACCCGGTCGCGCTCCAGGAGCGCGCCGCGATGACGGATCACCTCGCCGCGGTCTCCGAGGCCCGTACCGCGCGGGCGCAGAGCGCCGAGTCGACCATGCCCGCCGTGGTGTGGGTGGGCCTGCTCGTGGGGGGCCTGGTGGTGGTGGGTCTGATCTTCGTGTTCCGGGTACGGCGTTCGGCGCGGGAGGTGGTGCTCTCGGCGCTCTTCAGCGCGTTGATCGGCTTCCTGCTGTATCTCATCTGGCACTTCGACTCGCCGTTCGCGCGCGGACTCACCGACTCCACCGAGGCGTTCGAGTTGCTCTTCCCCCATCTCGCGGGGAGCGACTGAGCGACGGCCGGGCGGGCACCGACCCCCGGCCCGCCCGGCCGCGCGTCAGGGGTCCCGCGGGTCCGGTGCGAGCGGCTCCGCCACCGCGGAGAACTCCTCCACCCGCTCGCACCAGCGGCGCAGCAGCACCCGGTCGTGGCCCACGGCCAGCAGGGCCGCACCGCTCTCCTCCCGGTAGCGCTCCACCACCCCCACCAGGGAGGCGGTGGTGGAGGCGTCGAGCATGGCGGTCATCTCGTCGCAGACCAGGAGCCGGGGGCGGGGCGCCAGGGCCCGGGCCAGACAGGCCCGCTGCAACTGTCCGTCGCTGACCTCGTGCGGCCGGCGGGAGAGCAGGTCCCCGCCCAGGCCGACCGCGGCCGCGAGTTCGTCGGTGCGCGCGGCGACCTCCGCCCGGGGCCGCCGGGCTGCCCGCAACGGCTCGGCGATCATCGCCCGCAGCGTCAGGCGCGGGTCGGAGGCCATCCGGGGCTGCTGGAACACCACGCCGACCAGCGTCCGGCGTTCCCGCGGCGCCCGGTGACGGAAGGCGGTGACCGGCTCGCCCGCCAGCCGGACCTCCCCCTCCTCCGGACGGTGCAGCAGGGCCGCCACCCTGGCCAGAGTGGATTTCCCGCACCCGCTGGGGCCCTGGAGCCCGACGGACTCGCCGTCCCCGACGCGCAGGGAGGCACCCCGCACGACCGGCGCGCCCCTCACGTAACCGGCGGTGACACCGCGGAGTTCAAGCACGGGGTTCCTCCCCGGGGGGTCGGAGCAACGGGTGGTGGCAGGCCACACCGTCGAGGAGTTCGGGCAGGCGCCTGCACCGGTCGTCGGCGCGGGCGCAACGGGGGGCGAAGGCGCAGCCCGCGGGAAGTGCGTCCAGGTCGGGGGGCATGCCGGGGATGGGGGTGAAGTCGCGTTCCGGCAGCGCGGCCAGGAGAGCGCGCGCGTAGGGGTGGGCCGGGCCCGGATCGCCGAAGAACCCGGGGGCCGGACCGGTCTCCACGATCCGGCCGGCGTACATGACGGCGATCCGGTCGGCGATCCGCTCGGCGGCGGCCAGGTCGTGGGTGATCACCAGCAGTCCACGCCCCTGGTCGGCGTGCCGGCGCAACTCGTCCACCGTGTGCTCCACCAGGTCTCGATCGAGCCCGGTGGTCGGTTCGTCGGCCAGCAGCACCGGCGCGTCACCGACCAGGGCAAGGGCGGTGGCGGCCCGCTGGGCGAGCCCTCCGGAGAGTTCGTGCGGGTAGCGGTCGAGGTGGTCCCCGGGGAAGGCGGCACGGGCGGCGACCTCCTCGGCACGTCGCCGCGCGGTCGCACCCCGGGTGCCGGTGATCTCCCGCACGGTCTCCACCAGTTGGGAACGGACGGTGCGCACCGGGGTCAGATGGGCGGCGGGGCTCTGCGGGATGAGACCCAGACGCCGACCCCGCACCCGGCGGGCGAGGACGCGTTCGTCGGCGGAGAGCAGGTCCACCTCGTCCAGGAGGGCGGTGCCGCGGACCTCCGCGTTGCCGGGCAGCAGCCCCAACAGCGCGGAGGCCAGCACGGACTTCCCGCAGCCGCTCTCGCCGACCAGCGCCAGGCACTCGCCGGCCCGCAGGTCGAGTGAGACACCGCCGACGGCGGCGACCCGCCGACCGCCGCGCATCAGGAAGTCCACCGACAGGTCGCGCACGGAGAGCAGCGGGGTGGTTCCCGGTCGTTCCCCGGCCGGGGCGGGCGGGGCCCCGGG
>NZ_VKHS01000077.1 GCF_014141525.1 Streptomyces calidiresistens | reverse complement strand
GAGCGGCGGCCGAGGTAGGGCAGGAAGCGCGGTGCGAGCACGGCCTCGTACAGGCGCCGGATCAGCTCCGCGTCCCCCTCGACACCGGCGACGAACACCGCGTCGGCGAGGTAGAAGCGCTCGGAGAGCGGCATCGACTTGCCCGAGTCGGCGTGGTGCGCGGTGTGGAAGTCCCGCATCCGCGAGCCGGGCTGGTCGATCCGTACGCCGAACCGCAGGGCCGTCAGGTCCGAGAGGTCCTCGTTCCGGGAGCGGCCCTCGGCCGCGGCGAGCAGTCCGAGCACCCCGCTTTTGGTGGGTGCGTTCTCCGTGCCGCGGCGGGTGAAACGGGCCGCCGAGCCCCAGGACTGGAGGGGCCCGGCCAGGCGCAGCAGCAGCACCGTCATGCGTCGGACCCCAGCCGACGCGCCACCTCGGCTCCGACTTCCTCCAGCAGTTCCTCCAGCGTGACCCGGGGGTCGAGGTCGGCGAGCGCCTTCGTGTCCTCGCCGACACGGAAGACCCACCCGCGGTCGCTGTCCTTCTTCGTCAGCCCGTACTGCTTCTCCAGCTCCGGCACGTGAGCGGCGAGGCGCCGGCAGCTCTGCTCCAGGAAGCCGCCTTCCTCGCCCTTTTGCACCGGCTTCTCGAAGGCCCCGATGAAGCTGACCGGTCGGCGGTCGCGCACCTTCACGATCACCGCCGAGGGCAGGGTGTGGTTGCCGAAGGTGTTGATCTTCCCGGTCGGGAGGGAGGTGATGAAGGCTTCGAGGAAGGCGGTGACCGCCTTCTCCACCGGGGTGCCGGGTGACTCGTCCTCCCGGAGTCCGGCACCGAGGTTGCGCCGCAGCTCGTCGACGTCCACGGCGGCGTACCGGTAGAGGGTCGCCGAGTTGAAGTCGATGGTGCCGATCATCCCGGCGCCGGTTTCCTCATCCGTGTTGAGGTCGTCCACCGCGGTGTAGTAGTCGGACTCGATCTCCGACTTGTGCACGCTGAGGGCGTGGGCCACCTGCGTGGCCGCCTCCACGCTGAGGTCGGCGGAGTCAGCAACCATCCGTCCGAAGAGCGCGATGTCCACCGAATGCCGGGTGTCGACCGCCTCCCGTGCCCGGGCCTTGTTCTCCTTGTTCTTGAGGTGTTCCTCCAGCGCCTTCACGTCCTTGCCGGGGCCGCTGCCCGCGATGGCCAGCTCGGCGAGGGCGTCCAGCTGCCTCCTGCTGAGGAACATCAGGTACGAGGACTCCGGCGCCGCGGAGCCGTCCTCCTTCTTCTCCTTGCGCTTGGGGACCGTGATGTCCGAGCCGGTCGCCGCCTTCAGGATCTTGGCGGCGAGGTCGACCGCCACCGATTCCATCGACGTGTCCCGGGCGATGATTCGCTCGGCCAGGGCCTCGGCCACCTTCTTCGTCCGGACGCCGAGTTCCTCGGGGGGCAGAAGCTCGTTGAACGCCTTCCGGGTGGCGCGCTTCCACGCCTGGCTGGAGACCCGCGCCCGGCGAACTCCCCCGAAGTACGCTGACTTGGGCGTTCCGGTGTCGTCACGGTTCAGATTGCTCGGCGGGACGGTCTGGAGGATGTGGATGTCGAGGATGGTTCGGGTCACCGTGGTTCCGTTCTGCTTGTGATCTTGTGGTGTTTCGTCGATGTGCGGCGCCGGTGGGCGGTGCCGGAGCCCCGGCGCCGGGATGAGCGGCGAGGGTTAGTCACCCGCGTCGGCGCTGGTGAAGTCCGGCAGGTCCTCATCGAGGGGAGAGGCCCCGTCCCCCTCCTCGCTCCCGGGCTCGGTCCCGCCGTAGGCGAAGTGGAACTCGCGGCCCCAGGCGCGTCGGACCTCGTCGCGGCGGTTCTCGTTCTGCCACAGGTGGAGTTGGTCGGCGAGAAGTCCGTAGTCCAGGGGAATCCGCGAGGCGCGCAGCAGCAGCACCATCTCGCGCAGGCGGACACCCAGGGTCTCGATATCGGTCGACGTGCCGATCCGCACGAAGCGTTTGCGGATGGTCGGGCTGATCTCCTCGACCGGCTCGGAGTCAGCCCGCTTGTCGTCGCCCGGTTCTTTCTCGGCGTCGGAAGGCTCGGAGCGGTCACGTGTGCCGGACTTGCCGTGGGCCAGCCGCCGTACCGAACGGCCGAGGGGCCAGCCGGAGACGTGCATCGGTTCGTCGCGAAGGGATTGTTGGTGCAGGGCCCAGAGGGTGACGGCGAGGTGCACCGCCTCCTCTTCGCGCTCCGCCTCCCGCTCGTCCATCCGACGAGGCGGGGAGGAGAGGTGCCGGGGTGCGGGCGTGCCTTCGTGACGCTCCTCTTCCTTCCGACGTTCCTCCTCCCGGAGTTCGGTCAGGGCCTCCAGGTGGCTGAGTCCCCACCCGGTGGGGGAGGCGTACACCCTCCGGCCGGCCTCGCGCCGCAGTCGGGCCACCGCCGCCACGGCGGCCGGAGCGTCCTGCCGGTATCCGGCCTGCAGGCGGGGGATGGTGCGAAGCGTGGCCCGGCGGGGGAGGTGGTGCCGGTCGCCGCTTCCGGTGCGGGTGGAGCCGTCTCCGCCGTCGGCGGGACGGGTGCTCGTGGTCATGATGGGTTCTCCGTACGGTTGTCGCGGGCGGTGCCCGGACCGGCTCAACGGGAGGAAGTGGGGGTGCTTGCGGCGGGGTGTTCCCCGGCCGGTCCCAGCACCCTGTTCAGACGGTGGATGAACCAGTTGTGGGCGCGGCCGGCGTCCACCAAGCGGATCCCGATGCCGGGGACATCCGTTATCCGTCCCTCGTCCGCGGCTGGCCCGGCGGAGGCGAGGAGTTGACGGCCGAGCCGCAGGACGTGTCGGCGGACCGTGCGTCGCCACTCCCGGCGTGCCGTGGTCGGATCGGGATAGGCCAACAGGTCCTTCAACCAGGCCCGGTACGGTCCGTCCAGCGTTCCGAAACCCAGGTCACGGGCGGTATTGATGGAGGGTTGGGGATCCGTGCCGGCGGCCCGAGCGAGGTTCCCGGCGAGGTGGCCCAGCACGGCCACCGCCAGCTCGGCCTCGTGGACCGCGTCCACGGCCGCGGCGCCGTACACCGGGTTCTTCTCGTGCAGGGTGATCACCGGCAGCACCACCGAGTCGTCCACGATCTCGTCCACCACGGACTGCTGGGTGCCGTACACCGCGCCGACCAGGCGCAGCCGGATCAGCGTGCCCGGGGCGATCTCGGTGGAGGTGATGACCCGGGCGAACCATTCGGCCACCCCGGGGCGCAGGGCCTCGGCCGCCTCCCCCTGCTTTCCGGTGTCCGCCTCCCGTTGCCGGGCCGGCAGCAGCGATCCCAGGCCGCGCCACGCCGCTCGGCTCGGGTCGTGCCGCCGCGGTGTGTACACCGGCACCCGGCGCTGCTTCTTCTCCTGTGTCGGGCTGCGACGCCAACCCGACATCGGCTCCACCTTCCACGGCGCGGGGAGGGCGAGCGGGTCGCCGTAGCCGAGGACCACACCGGTCACCGCGCCGTTCTCGGCGTGCAGCCGGATCCGTCGGGACTGCCAGGTGTAGAGGTCCCGCAGACCGGTGGGGTGGGCGCCACCGGAGTCCTCCCCGCGCGGCCCGGGGCCCGGCGGGGGACGCCGCCACACGGGACGGTCCTCGCCCCGCTCACCGTCCTCCGACTTCTCGTACGCGTCCTCGAAGGCGATGAGGTTGAGCAGCAGGGTTTCCCGCAGCGTGGAGCCCTCGGCGAAGACCCCTCCCAGATTGCCCAGGGAGCCCACGCCCAGGGGATAGACCTTCCCCTTCTTCGCCCGCTCCTCGTCGCCCACCATGGCGGACTTGATGCCGGAGGTGTCGTAGGCGTGGGTGTGCACCAACCATCGGGCGGCTTCGGCGTACGGGAGCCGGTCGACTCCCGGGCGCCGCATGGAGAAGAAGACGGTGCCCACCGGGACGTCGGCGACGATCCGGCTGAGCGGAGCCACCTCCTGCTTCGCGGTACACAACCCCGCCACCTGATAGAACGGATGTTCGGGATGGAACAGGTCGAAGCGTTCGCGGTGGCGTTCGAGGTACGCCGGGAGGCCGGAGAAGGGATCCGGCGACAGCCACAGATCCTCCCAGTCCTCGATCTCGGCGGGGCCGTCCAGGGCGTCGTACACGATCGCCAGCAGCAGACGCAGCAGGGCCATCTCCTGCGTGGGCACATCCCCCACCAGCCGCCGCAGGTCGCCCGCCCGGGCGAAGAGGTCGAGCAGGGACAGCTCCTCGACCGTCCCGTCGAGCCGTTGCACGGGCAGCCACGGGGAGGAGACCAGATCGAAGGACGGCGGGCCGGTGGCCGCCGACGGCTCC
Organism: Streptomyces calidiresistens; assembly: GCF_014141525.1. Lineage (GTDB taxonomy): Bacteria > Actinomycetota > Actinomycetes > Streptomycetales > Streptomycetaceae > Streptomyces > Streptomyces calidiresistens. Next base: position 7,648 of record NZ_VKHS01000077.1, on the reverse strand, counting down.
GTACTCACCGAACTTCCCTCCGCGCGCTCCCCGCTCGCGGGAGTGCCGCTAACCGGCACTCCCGCCGGTGCTTCCCCATCACGCCTGTACTGCTCACCTTGATCACTTTCTTCCGACCCGGGTCCGCCCTCGGGCGGACCCGGGGTGTTCGCGGGCACGCCGGAGGGAGCCACCCGCAGTCCGTCGACCGGGCTGTACGTGAGGTCGAAGCCTGCCAGTCGGGTCTGACAACGCTCATCGAGGACGAGCAACAGCTCGCCGGCCAGCCAGGGGCACTCCTTCACCTGCCAGGCCGGGACCAGGAAACGCTCCAACTCGGGGATGACGCGGTCGATCAACCAGGGCTTGGCGAAACGCCCCGGCAGGGTGAGGGCGCTCGCGGCGACCGCCTCGGCGGCGCGGCGGCTCGGCGGGAAATCGGTGGGCAACTCCAGGCCGCCCCGTCCGCCCTCCTCGCCACCGTCCAGCCACGGCACGGTGGTCAGCCGACCGTCCGCCCGCCGCTGGATGACCAGCACCTCCAGGGTCTCCTCGCTGTCCCGCACCTGGGCGCGGCCCTTGCTGCTGTCGTCGGCGTCCCCGGCGTGGGCCTCCAACCACCCGTACACCGGCCGACCCGGTCGCCGCACCCGATCCAGGAGGAACCCCTCCGCCTTGTCCCGCTTCTCCGACAGCAGCGCGCGGTGCTTCCGGTGGGCCTCGGCCAGTTCCTCAGCCCACGTCTCCGGCCCGACCTCCTCCTCGCCGTAGGCGCTCTGCACCAGCGGGCTGATGTCGGCGGGAAGCCGCAGGGGCTTGCCGTCCAGATGGGGTTCGAGCACGGCCAGCGCACGCAGGAGCGTGTAGTCGCCCTGGTAGACGGCTCGCGATCCCTTGACGGGTGAGGGCGGCGTCGCCTCCCAGTCCACGCCGGTCACCAGGCAGCGCGCCCGGGCCAGCCTCTGCGGGCGTCGTCGCGGATGCCGGTGCAACCGGCCCATCCGCTGCAACACCAGGTCCACCGGGGCGAGATCGGTGACCAGCACGTCGAAGTCGATGTCCAGGGACTGCTCCACCACCTGGCTGGCCACCACCACGTGCCGCTCGGGCCGCCCCTCGCCCCCCGGGCCGAACCGTGCCCCCAGATCCGCGTCCTTCGCCGCCCGGTCGGCGGCCAGGAAACGGGAGTGCGTCACCGTCACCGCGTCATCGCCGAACCGCTCCCGCAGCACCTCGGCGGCCTCCAGGACCCGGTCGACCGTGTTGCGCACGACCAGGGCACAACCGCCGTCGGCCAGCTCCTCCTCCAACCGGTCGGCCAGGACCGTCACGTCATCATCCAGCCGCTCCACCACCACATCCGTATCGCGCCCCGAGTCGAACGCGGGCCGAATGGTGAGAGCCGGACGATCCGGGGCGACGGCCGTGATCAGGGGGTAGGCGTCCGCCGCCACCTCCACGTCCGCCCCCGCCGACCCCGCGTAGGCGGCGGCCAGAGCACGCCTGCGCTCGGCCGGGAGGGTCGCGGAGAGCAGCACCACCGGCACCCGGTACGCCGCCAACCACTCCAGGACCCGGTCCAGGTACCGCCCCATGTACGCGTCGTAGGCGTGCACCTCGTCGATGATCACGACCTTGCCCGCCACCGCCAGATGCCGCAGCGCCAGATGTCGACTCTTCAGCCCGGCGAACAGCACCTGATCGATGGTGCCCACCGCGAACGACGCGAGGAGCTGCTTCTTCCGCCCCCGCAGCCACTGATGGGCATGAAGTTCGGCCGGTCGGGCGCCCTTCGTCCCTGCCTCACCGACACGCTCCTCCCCGTCCGGATCCACCGCGGCGATGGTCCGGTGTCCCTGTTTCAACAGGCCGGCCCACAGGCCGTTGAGCGCCGCCTTGGCATGGGCCAGGACGACGGAGCGGGGTTCCCCGTCGCTCGCGGGCAGCTGTTCCACCCAGTTCATCAGCCGGGAGAACATGGCGTCGGAGGTGGCCCGGGTGGGCAGCGCCACCAGTACGCCACCGGCACCTGCCCGGGCGGCGAGAACCTCGGCCGCGGCGAGGGCGGCCTCGGTCTTCCCCGCACCCATGGCCGCCTCGACCATGATCAGTCCGGCTGTGGGCATGGAACGCGCCACGCGGACCGCCTCCTCCTGGACCGGCCGCACCTTCGCGCCCCTCAACTTCGGGAACCGCTTCGCGAACAGTTCCCCGGCCGACTCCCGCGGCATCCCGGGCGCCCAGGGCTTCGGCAGGTCGAGACCGTCCCACGCCGCCCGCAACCGGCGCCGTTCACCGATCGGCCCGGCGGGAAGCCAGCTCTCGGGGTCGTAGGGGAAGAGCTCCGAAGCGCTGGCGATCCAGTCGGAGACGATCACCAGGGCGGTCAGGATCACCTGCACGGGCTGGGGCAACCGCACGGTCCCCCACTCCGGCAGCCGGTTCGTCACCCCCGCCAGATCGGCGCAACCATCCATCAACTCGTACTGAACCCGGCGCCACACCTCCTCGCTCGGCCCCGGATGCCGCAGGAGGTGCGGCCGCAATTGGAGGTCGTGGATCTGCTGGTGGTCGGGGGGCGTGCCGTGGTGACCACCCGCCACGACGGCGAACTGCCCGGAGGCCCGCCCGGCGAGCCCGAACCGTTCCTCCATCCACTCCTGCAGGAGCAGTTGGCCCGCCAACCCGTGGGGCGCCAGCCGTCGGTCCAGCCCGTAATCCTTCTTCAACGGCATGTCGAGGCCGACGTCCCGCATGCGATCGGCCAGGGTGTCGACCTGGCAGGCGAAGGCGGGTGTGGCCTTGCCGATGTCGTGCGCGGTCGCGAGAAACCGCACGAGCTTGCGGGCGTCCTCCTCCCCACCCGGCAGTACCCCGGACACCAACTCCTTGATGGCGTGGGGCACCCACTGCTCCCACAGCTCCCCGGCGACGCCTCCGCTGTCCGCCATGTGCCGCCACAAGGGCAGCCAACCCTCCGTCTTCCGGTCGTGCTTCGCCCATGCCGCTCGTGCGGCCCGGGACAACCCGGCGAAAGGAGCCTCGCCGTCATCGAACTCCGTGATCACAGGGGTATGGAACACGCCCGAGGCCCCTTGTGCGGGTCTTCCCGCAAAATGCGCACATGGAGCAGGGTGGGATGATAAAGGGCCCACGACGAGCGCGAACGAAGCAACGATGGCTTCCCGCTTCAGCCTCCGCCGGCACAGGAAGCCACGGCTACCAGCTGTTCCCCGGAGTTCACGGACGCCGGGACGAGAGGCATCCGGTGATCACGTGACTCCGGAGAACGCGATGGCCGGATTCGGCAACGCCCGCCACTCCGGGCCGGCTTCGCCGAGCCGTGTGCACGCCCCACACGGCTCGGAAGGGCGGAGGCCCGCCTCCGTCGAAGGGGCCGGGACCGCAGGCGGCTTTCCTGCGGCGGGCCTGGTCAGGCGGCTTTGTTCCTGGGGGCGAGTTGGGAGACGCGCTGGTAGGAAATGCCCAGGGCCTTGCCGGCGTCACGCACGGAGAAGCCGCGTGATGTCAGTTCCTCGGCGGCTCGGCGCAGAGCCGCCGCCTCGGCCTTTTCCGCCGCGAGGGCCGCGGCGCGTGCCGCCTCCAGTTCGGAGAGTGCGGCGGCGGCCACCTCGTCGGCGGGTACGAGGTCGACGGTGAAGGAGGTCTCCGGGATGTCGAGGAGCATGCTGATGACGTCGGCGGCCATCTCCTCGGCCTCCGCCCAGGTGCGCCCCTGGGTGACACCGACGTGGTTCGGCGGCAGGCCGTGCACCTCGACCACCCAGTAGTTGCCGTCGCGGGTGGCTGTGGCCTTGTACCGGGCCCTTGTTTCGGAGGGGACCTTCCCGCCCGTCTCCGTCTCCGTCTTCGCGGTGGCCCGTACTGCTGTTCTCGTCTTCTGCGCGGTCCTGGTCATCGCTCGTCCTCTCCTTCGGGCGATGGGCCCAGCGGGCTCAGGACTCGACGTCCTGAGCCCGCTGGATGATCGCCTTGGCTGTGCCTTCGGCGATCTCGTTGTGCCTCGGGACGGGGATGGTGAGAGGGCCGAAGGACCAGATCTCGTGTTTCCCCTGTCGCTCGAGGGCGAAGCGCACTCCTTTCTCGGCTGCCAGCATGTTCAGCGTCCGAATGAGCTCTCTTCGCTTCACGTCGTGGTTCTAGCGTAGGCGAACACTACGTGTCTAATCCATGCGAACACGTTCGGCAAGGCGAGTCACCGAGAAGGGTTGGCCCACGGGGATATCAGAGCCGCTCTCCGGTGAACGGTGACCTCCCGCCGGCTCCGGGCGAATGATGTGCCGAACCTCGGGGCGGACGCTGCCGCCGAAACCCAAGGTCTTCATTCGCCCCTGACGGATGGGACCACCCCCGCAGGCGCGGGGAACACGCGTTTGCCTTCGCGCTCCGTGACCAGCCGCTGGGACCACCCCCGCAGGCGCGGGGAGCACGCGTGCCGGCACGCTGGTGAGCAGCTGCGTCTGGGACCACCCCCGCAGGCGCGGGGAGCACGCCCCCGGCACCCGCCTGACCGGCATTCGGCAGGGACCACCCCCGCAGGCGCGGGGAGCACCCTGTCGGGGATGTGGGCGGGGTACACGCTGCGGGACCACCCCCGCAGGCGCGGGGAGCACGCGCACTACCGGGACCGCATCTACTCCGGCGAGGGACCACCCCCGCAGGCGCGGGGAGCACTACCGCCGGCTGATCACTCAGCCCGTCGCCGCGGGACCACCCCCGCAGGCGCGGGGAGCACCTCGACCTCACCTCGGGTGCGCTCGATGTAGCGGGACCACCCCCGCAGGCGCGGGGAGCACCACCCGCCTATACCCCGACCCGCTCATGGGCGGGGACCACCCCCGCAGGCGCGGGGAGCACCAGCAGCCGCCCGCCCGCCCTCGTGAGGTTGCGGGACCACCCCCGCAGGCGCGGGGAGCACCGTCCTCGCCGCCCTCCTCACCGCAGCCACGTGGGGACCACCCCCGCAGGCGCGGGGAGCACTCATCTCTCGTTCCTTCGGGTGGTCGGTCGGGTGAGGGGGACCACCCCCGCAGGCGCGGGGAGCACAGCAGGATCGCGTGGATGTGGGGATGCCAGCCGGGACCACCCCCGCAGGCGCGGGGAGCACTCCGTCCGCACCGAAAGGAGAACCGGCTAAGTGGGGACCACCCCCGCAGGCGCGGGGAGCACCGCAACGGCGTGCCCACGAGGTGAAGCCACGCGGGACCACCCCCGCAGGCGCGGGGAGCACTCCGCTCACAGATGAGCAATGACCGAACCCCCGGGACCACCCCCGCAGGCGCGGGGAGCACTGCAGGAGGATCCAGCCGGTCCGCTCGTCCGGGGGACCACCCCCGCAGGCGCGGGGAGCACGGCGGCGGCGGGTCGCCGTTGATCTCCCAGTCGGGACCACCCCCGCAGGCGCGGGGAGCACGGGGCGCCTGGAACGCCTTCCGTACCGCGACGGGGACCACCCCCGCAGGCGCGGGGAGCACGGGTTCCACACGGTGTTCAGCGACCCGCTGCCGGGACCACCCCCGCAGGCGCGGGGAGCACGGCATGGGCCCGGGCGCCGTCCCCCCGCACCTGGGACCACCCCCGCAGGCGCGGGGAGCACCGGTGGCGGCGCCCAGGAGGAGCGGCACGATGGGGACCACCCCCGCAGGCGCGGGGAGCACCGGTGGCGGCGCCCAGGAGGAGCGGCACGATGGGGACCACCCCCGCAGGCGCGGGGAGCACAGCTGCACCGACTCGTTCCGCAGGCCGGTCGGGGGACCACCCCCGCAGGCGCGGGGAGCACACCGGCCACAAGTGGGTGAGCACCCGGTACGAGGGACCACCCCCGCAGGCGCGGGGAGCACTGCCCCCGCCTCTCCCGGCGGGGGCACGCTCGGGGACCACCCCCGCAGGCGCGGGGAGCACCTCCAGTTCCCAGGCGAGCTGCTCGCGCTCGCGGGACCACCCCCGCAGGCGCGGGGAGCACGTCGGCGGCGCAGCCGCCAGGCGCGCTCTGCGGGGACCACCCCCGCAGGCGCGGGGAGCACTACGCCCGGCTGCTGCGCGCGATCGGCATGGAGGGACCACCCCCGCAGGCGCGGGGAGCACTGATCAGTAACGGGTGAGTAACGGTGCCGGTCGGGACCACCCCCGCAGGCGCGGGGAGCACAGGGCGGCGGCGGCGGTGTTGATGGCGGGCCGGGGACCACCCCCGCAGGCGCGGGGAGCACTCGACCCGCTCCAGGGCCAGCAGCTCCGCCGAGGGACCACCCCCGCAGGCGCGGGGAGCACGCGGGCGGCCCGGGGCACGGGCAGGCCCGTGCGGGACCACCCCCGCAGGCGCGGGGAGCACGGTGTCGGGGAAGTGGCGCACGCGGGGGCGGGGGGACCACCCCCGCAGGCGCGGGGAGCACACCCTCGTGATGAGTTCGATCGCCGGCGCCGCGGGACCACCCCCGCAGGCGCGGGGAGCACGTCCCAGAAGGCGCCGGCGAGGGCGCCGGCGCGGGACCACCCCCGCAGGCGCGGGGAGCACGACGGGGGCGGCCAGGCGGTGGAACTCGCCGCGGGACCACCCCCGCAGGCGCGGGGAGCACCGAAAACTCCTCAAAACTTTTTGCCCAAACTGGGGACCACCCCCGCAGGCGCGGGGAGCACTGCCAGCCGTAGCAGCGGTCGCACTCCCAGCGGGGACCACCCCCGCAGGCGCGGGGAGCACTGCGGCCCCGGGCGGCGGGGGAGGCCCGCCACTGGACCACCCCCGCAGGCGCGGGGAGCACAGGCCACGAAGGCGGCCACGGTTCTCCGTAACGGGACCACCCCCGCAGGCGCGGGGAGCACTTCCACACGTTCCGGAGGATCCCGGCGAGTTCGGGACCACCCCCGCAGGCGCGGGGAGCACATGACGCCCTCGGAGGACCAGGAGCCGGAGGAGGGACCACCCCCGCAGGCGCGGGGAGCACAGACCGAGCGCGAAAGGCACGGTCAGAACGTTGGGACCACCCCCGCAGGCGCGGGGAGCACCCCACGCTCGGCGCGGTAGGACTCTACGACGTGGGACCACCCCCGCAGGCGCGGGGAGCACTCCCGTAGACGCGGTATCTCAGTCGATCCATGGGGACCACCCCCGCAGGCGCGGGGAGCACGGTCGCGGAACGCTCCGCGCGCTCGATGTCGAGGGGACCACCCCCGCAGGCGCGGGGAGCACCCTACGGCGTGACGCCCCCACGATCGACCTATGGGACCACCCCCGCAGGCGCGGGGAGCACTGCACCGGGTCGCCGGTCACCGACCCGTAGGCGGGACCACCCCCGCAGGCGCGGGGAGCACAGGAGCCGACCTGCGTCTTTATCCCGCGAGGAGCCTGTTTTTACTCACTAGCAGAGATTCCGACATAGGGTGCAATCCTGGTATTTCGGTCGAAGGGTTGAGCGGGTTCTTCGACTCTATCGGTTCTCCGACGCACCGTTGTTGAGTCGCCTTGTTCCTGCCTCTGGTCCGGGGCGTTCGGGAGGTGTGGCTTCTCGGTGGATCTCCCGGTGCTCGGGTGATGGGGCGCCGGGGGTGGTTGTGAATGTCGGAGGTGAAGCCCTGTTCGTTGTTGAGCCTGTGGGTGAGCGGAGCGCATTCGGGGTGCTGTGTGGGCCCTCGGCCGGGAAGCGGGGGGTGGGGT
>NZ_VKHS01000769.1 GCF_014141525.1 Streptomyces calidiresistens | reverse complement strand
CTACATGTGCAGACGTGTATAAGAGACAGGGTCCGCCCCACCCCCGGGGAGCCGACCCGCCGGGGCGGGGAAAACCCCTTCCGACCGGTGGGAAGGGGGAGTCCGCGCCGGTCGCGCGGTGTACGGTTGACGGCTGCCCTGACCGATCAGAAGGGGGCCGTGGCCTTGGACGTCCGCGAACGGGAGATCCGCGCCGAGCAGCGTCACCTGGACGCCGTGTACCGCCGGCTGGAGGAGAAGATCCACGAGGCCGAGTTCCTCGTGGACGACGCCGCCCGGCGCGGTCGGGTGGGCACTCCCGGAGCCCTCGCCGAACGCGACGCCCTGGTCTTCCGCGCCGGACTCCACCTCCACCGCCTCAACAGCGAGTTCGAGGACTTCCTCTTCGGCCGCATCGACCTGCTCGCCGGTCGGGACGGCGAACGCGGTCCCGACGGTGCCCAGACCTCCGTCGAGCCCGCCGCGGACGCCATCCGGGAGGAGGACGGCACACCGGTCGCCGACATCGCCGAGACCCTGCACATCGGTCGACTCGGCGTCCTGGACGCCGAGTACGTCCCCCTGGTCATCGACTGGCGCGCCCCCGCCGCCGCCCCCTTCTACCGGGCCACCCCCGTGGAGCCGGGCCGCGTCGTGCGCCGCCGCGTCATCCGCAGCCGGGGCCGGCGCGTCCTGGGCGTGGAGGACGACCTGATGCGTCCCGGCCTGCGCGCCCTGCTCGACGGCGAGGAACTGCCCGTGGTCGGCGACGGCGCGCTGATGGCAGCCCTCGGCCGCGCCCGGGGCCCCCGGATGCGGGACATCGTCGCCTCCATCCAGGCCGAGCAGGACGAGGTCATCCGCGCGCCCGCCGCCTCCGTCGTGGAGGTCACCGGCGGACCCGGCACCGGCAAGACCGCCGTCGCCCTGCACCGCGCCGCCTACCTGCTCTACCGGGACCGCCGCCGCTACTCCGGGGGCATCCTGATCATCAGCCCCACCCCCCTGCTCGTCGCCTACACCGAGGGCGTGCTGCCCTCCCTCGGGGAGGAGGGCCAGGTCGTCATCCGCGCCCTCGGCTCCCTGGTGGACGGGTCGGAGGCCACCGCCCACGACGAGCAGCCGGTGGCCGTGGTGAAGGGCTCGGCCCGGATGGCCCGGGTGCTCGCCCGCGCGGCCCGGGGCGCCCTGGAGGCCGACAAGCGTCCCGACCGGCTGCGGGTGGTCGCCTTCGGCGGAAGGATCGAGCTGGACGCCGACGAACTGGCCGCCGTGCGCTCCGCCGCCCTCTCCGGCACCGCCCCCGTCAACCTGCTGCTGCCGCGGGCCCGCCGGCTGCTGCTGGAGGCGCTGTGGGAGAAGGCCGGCGCCGCCCGCCGGCACGCCGACGACCCGGCGCTCGCCGCCGAGGCCCGGGACGGGTTCTTCGAGGACGTCGCCGAGGAGACCGACTTCATCGACTTCCTCGCCGAGTGGTGGCCCGAGCTGACCCCGCTGGACGTGCTGCGGGTGATGGCGGACGAGCGGCGGCTGGCCGGCTGGTCGCGCCGCGTGCTGCGGCCGGGCGAGGTCCGCCGGGTGGCGCGCTCCCTGGCCCGGGTCACCCCGGACGGCGGCGGGCTGTCGGTGCACGACGTGGCGCTGCTGGACGAGCTCCGTACCCTGCTGGGCACCCCGCCGCGCCCCCGCCGGCGGACCGAGGAGGAGATGCTCGCCGAGTTGGGCGTGCAGGAGGTCACCACCTTCGCCGACCGCACCGCACGCCGCCGCGACCGGGAGGCCGAGGCCGAGGAGCGCGAACGCACCGGCTACGCCCACGTCATCGTCGACGAGGCGCAGGACCTCACCCCCATGCAGTGGCGGATGGTCGGCCGGCGCGGCCGGCAGGCCACCTGGACCGTGGTCGGGGACCCGGCGCAGAGTTCGTGGACCGAGCAGGAGGAGGCCGAGCGGGAGCGGGACGCGGCGCTGGGCAACCGGCCCCGCCGCCGCTTCGAGCTGACCGTCAACTACCGCAACCCCGCCGAGATCGCCCGGGTGGCCGACGGGGTCCTGCGACTGGCGATGCCCGGCGTCGAGCCGCCCCGCGCGGTCCGCTCGACCGGGATCGAGCCGAGGTTCGTCGTGGTGCCCCGATCCGAGAGAGCCGAGAGGATCGAGAGGGCCCGGCGGGCCGAGCGGCGGGGAGAGGACGGGGGCGCGGCGGAGACGGTCCGTGCCGAGGCCCGCCGGCTGCTGGACGAGGTCGAGGGCACGGTCGGCGTGATCACCGCCATGGGGCGGCGCGAGGAGACCCGGCGGTGGCTGGCGGGAATGGACGAGCGCCTGCTGGTCCTCGGCAGCCTGGACGCCAAGGGGCTGGAGTACGACGCCACGCTGTTGCTGTCACCGGCCCGGATCGCCGACGAGACCCCGGCCGGTCTGCGGGTGCTGTACGTGGACCTCACCCGGGCCACCCAGCGGCTCACCGTGGTCGCCTGGCCGGAGGACCGTCCCGACGCCGCCGGCGTGCCCGACCTGCTGCGCTGAGCCGGGGCGGACGGGCGCCGGGGAGCGGGTG
>NZ_VKHS01000768.1 GCF_014141525.1 Streptomyces calidiresistens | reverse complement strand
GTCGTGGTGCGTGTGGGGGACGGCCCCGGCGGGCCGGGCCGGGGTCCGGCCGGGGCGTGTCAGCCGGTGGAGGTGGCGGACGAGCGGGCCGGGACGGTGAGCGTGGTGCCGTCGGAGAAGGTCACCGTGCGCTCGGCGTCGGCGTGGTTGTGCGCGGTGTAGGTGCGCACGCCGTCCTTCTCGAAGACCGCCGCGGTCGGGATGTCGGCGGTCACGTCGAGGTTGGGCGTGCCGACGGCGGCGAGGGTGTTGATCCAGTGGTAGGTGTGGGCGCGGGTGGCGCCGGCCTCGGGCTCGTAGGCGTCACCGTCGGCGTCGTAGGCGGCCTTGGCGGTCTCCGGGTCCACGAGGGCCTGGAACTGCCACAGCAGGTCGCGCCACTCCTCGAACGGCCCGCCGTTCTGCTCGACGAGGTGGTCGAGGTTGCGGTTGACGGCCTCCGGGTGGGCGCCCAGGTGCAGGGAGCCGCCGGTCAGGGGCAGCACGTTGATGCCGTGGATCTCCTCCGGGTTGGCGGTCCACCAGGTGGCGTACGCGGCGCCGGAGCCCCAGACCATGCCGACGATCGGGTGCTCGTAGTCGGCCGGGTAGACCTCCTGGTCGGCGTCGAACCAGTACTGGCGGATCGACTCGGCCTCGGTGGTCAGCAGGTAGACGCCGAGGTCGCGCAGTTCGTCGTTGCCGGTGGCCGAGCCCCACAGGATGAGGCCGGTGCTGAGGTTGACGGACTCGGAGGAGGACTCCTGGTTGTTGCCGGCGGCGAAGCCCTGGTGGCCGGAGGCCCAGCTGTGGCCGGCGTAGACGTCGAAGCCGCGCAGGAACGGGTAGCGGTCGTCGTCGCGGGCCGGGTTGGCGGTGTCGCGGATCAGCTCGTGGACCATGCCGCCCCACGCGGAGTCGTCGGCCCACTCGGGGTCGAACTGCGCGACGATCGCGGCGGCCATTACGAAGTAGCTGTAGTGGAAGTGGTGGTCGTTCAGCTCGGTGTCGCTGCCGAAGGACGCCGGGTACCCGGTGAGGGTGGACCACTCGGCGTCGTAGGAGAACTCGGCCGCGCCGCCGACGGTGAACCACTCCTCCAGGCGGTCCTTGATCAGCGTGAGCAACTGGTCGCGGGAGGCGGTGTCGCCGGCCTGGTCGGCGACGGTGGCGAGCTGGGCGAGCTTGCCGAGGTGCTTGCCGGTCCAGTAGGTGTCGGTGGCGCCCTCGAAGGGGTCGGGGGAGCCGAGGACGTCGGCGATGTAGCCGGCGAGGCGGCCGTCGTCGACGCCGTCGCTCTCCGGCAGCACGGGCAGGACGCCGGGGACGGTCTGGGTGGTGGTGAAGGAGTTGCCCTCGCGCAGCTTCATGGCGCCGCGCGGCGAGACGTACTCGTGGTCCAGGAGCGCGTCGTCGGTGTGCATCCACTGGTGGCGGTAGAGCGCCTGGATGGTGCCGGTCTCCGAGCCCTCGCGGGCCTCGGTCTCCAGCGTGTAGGTGGCGTTGACCTCGCCGGCGGCGGGGTCGTAGTCCCAGGAGACCTCGGAGCCGGTGACGAAGCTGAAGGCGTACCGCTCGAAGGTGCCCAGCGCGTCCCGCTCGGGCAGCAGGGCGACGGAGTAGTAGTCGTTGTCGCCGAGGGCGGCGGTCACGGAGGTGCCGGAGACGTTCCAGTCGCTGCCGGTGGGGGCGAACAGCGCGTAGTGGTTGCCGGCGACGGTCACGCCGAGGACGTTGCCCTCGTCGGCGAAGACCTCGGGGGGTCCGTTGGTGATGATCTCGGCGTCGCCGCCCGCCGCCTCGGCGTAGACGTAGGGCAGGCCGTGGCCGATGGTGGCGCGCAGTTCGCGGTCGCTGTCGGCCCAGTAGGGGGTGACGGTCCAGTCGGACCAGCCGTCGGCCTTGACGTCGGGGGAGTTGAGGCCGGTGACGCTCAGGGTGAGGTCGGCGGTGTGGTTGAACTCGTACTGCCGGCCCTCGCCCACGATGGCGTGGTTGGTGGGGTGGCCGACCTGGAGGCCCTCGGCGACGGCCTGGTAGGTGAGGGGGTGCCCGTACATCGGCTGGGAGTACGGGTTGTCCGCGTACCGCTTGAAGACGAGGGAGGACCACCAGTGGTTGGTGGGGACCGGCTCCCCGGCGACGGTGTCGGTGACCTGCGGCAGGACGGGGGTGCCCATGTTGTCGGTGGGTCCCTGGGCGCCGGCCGGGCGGGTCTCGGAGTAGCCGCCCTGGCCGACCGGTATCTCCGAAGCCCCGGCGGAGGGGATCACCACCACGCCGGTGACGGCCGCCGCCGTCGCCGCCGCCATGGTCGTCAGGGCGATCCGGCGCCGTCGCCGGTTCACTCGATGCTGGCTCATCTGCTTCCTCGGGGTGGGGTGTGGGGGGACGGGCTCCACTGGAAGCGGTTCCGGCGAACGCCGGAAGCGGTTCCGGGTTTGCGAAGTTATGAGCGGTCGAACGACCTGTCAACGCGTCTCGCACGGTTCCGGAACCGTGTCATTTTCGGCGGTGTTTCGTGCCAAAGAGCAGGTGGGAGGGGGTGTGAGGGGTCGTTC
>NZ_VKHS01000767.1 GCF_014141525.1 Streptomyces calidiresistens | reverse complement strand
CCCGCCGACGCCACCGGCACGACCGGACGCCGAGCGGGCGCCCCCCGCCGGCCCACGGCTTCCCGGTCCACGGGCACCGGCCCGAAGCACGGCCGGTCACCCCTCCACCGGAACTCCCACCGGGGGCGACGGGGGCCGGGAACCGGCCGTCAGTCCTGCGGCTTCACCGGCTTGCGCAGCGCCAGGTGCAGCTCGCGCAGCCGCTTGTCGTCCACCTCGCTCGGCGCGCCCATCAACACCTCCTCCCGACCGCGCCCCGCCCGACCGCACCGGACCACGCCGCCGGGGCGCCGTCCCCCACCGGGACACCGTCCCCGCCGACGCCACCGGCACGACCGGACGCCGAGCGGGCGCCCCCCGCCGGCCCACGGCTTCCCGGTCCACGGGCACCGGCCCGAAGCACGGCCGGTCACCCCTCCACCGGAACTCCCACCGGGGGCACCCGGCGAACGGCCCCGGAAACGCCGTCGCCCCCGGCGCCCGCACACGGGCGCCGGGGGCGACGGGGGCCGGGAACCGGCCGTCAGTCCTGCGGCTTCACCGGCTTGCGCAGCGCCAGGTGCAGCTCGCGCAGCCGCTTGTCGTCCACCTCGCTCGGCGCGCCCATCAGCAGGTCCTGCGCGTTGCCGTTGAGCGGGAAGGCGATGGTCTCGCGGATGTTCGGCTCGTCCGCCAGCAGCATGACGATCCGGTCCACGCCCGGCGCGATCCCGCCGTGCGGCGGGGCGCCGAAGCGGAACGCCCGCAGCATCCCGCCGAACTCCCGCTCCACGTCCTCCTTGGAGTACCCGGCGATCTCGAACGCCCGGTACATGATCTCCGGCTCGTGGTTCCGGATCGCGCCCGAGGACAGCTCCACACCGTTGCAGACGATGTCGTACTGCCAGGCCAGGACGTCCAGCGGGTCCTTGGTGTCCAGGGCCTCCAGGCCGCCCTGCGGCATGGAGAACGGGTTGTGCGAGAACTCGATCGCCCCGGTGTCCTCGTTCCTCTCGAACATCGGGAAGTCCACGATCCAGCAGAACCGGAAGACGTCCTCCTCGAAGTGCCCGGCCCGCCTCGCGGCCTCCACGCGCACCGCGCCCATGATCCGGGAGACCTCGTCGAAGTCACCGGCGCCGAAGAAGATCGAGTGCCCCGGGCCCGCGCCCAGCGTCTCCAGCAGCGCCTTGGTGTTCTCCTCGGTGAGGAACTTCGCGATCGGGCCGGTCAGCGAGACCGCGCCGTCCTTCTCCGCCACCCGCACCCAGGCCAGGCCCTTGGCGCCCTGCTCCACCGCGAACTCGCCGAGCTGGTCGAAGAACTTCCGCGGCAGCGCCTCGGTGCCCGGCACCGCCAGGGCCCGCACGTGCTTGCCCGCGAACGCCTTGAAGTCCGAGTGCGCGAAGACCTCGGTGACGTCGGTCAGCTCCAGCTTCGCCCGCAGGTCCGGCTTGTCCGAGCCGTACTTCAGCATCGCCTCGCGGAACGGGATGCGGGGGAACGGCGAGGTGACGTGGCGCCCGCCGCCGAACTCCTCGAACAGCTCGGTCATCACCTTCTCGATGACCCCGAAGACGTCCTCCTGCTCGACGAAGCTCATCTCGACGTCGAGCTGGTAGAACTCGCCCGGCGAACGGTCGGCGCGGGCGTCCTCGTCCCGGAAGCAGGGCGCGATCTGGAAGTACCGGTCGAAGCCGGCGATCATCAGCAGCTGCTTGAACTGCTGCGGGGCCTGCGGCAGCGCGTAGAAGCGGCCGGCGTGCAGGCGTGAGGGCACCAGGAAGTCCCGCGCGCCCTCGGGGGAGGTCGCCGACAGGATCGGGGTGGCCAGCTCGTTGAAGCCCTGCGCGGTCATCTTCTGCCGGATCGCGGAGATCACCGCCGAGCGCAGCATGATGTTGCGGTGCATCCGCTCCCGGCGCAGGTCCAGGAAGCGGTACTCCAGCCGCAGCTCCTCGTTCACGCCGTCCTCGGCGTTGATGGTGAACGGGATCTGCTCGGAGGCGCCCAGCACCTCCACGCCGCCGGCCGACTCGCCGCCGATCTCCACCTCGATCTCACCGGTGGGCAGCTCCGGGTTGACGTTCTCCTCGCCGCGCGCCACGACCCGGCCGTCCACCCGCACCACGGTCTCCTTGGACAGCGAGCCGAGCAGCTCGTTCGCCTCGGTGCCGGGACGGACCACGAGCTGGGTGATGCCGTGGTGGTCGCGCAGGTCGATGAAGAGGATGCCGCCCAGGTTCCGGCGATTGTGCAGCCAGCCGGACAGCCGGACATCCGTGCCGATGTCCGCGGGTCGCAGCTCGCCGCAGGTGTGGGACCGGTACCGATGCATCGCTCGCTCAATCCAAGTCGTCGGGGCGTCGGGACCGACCGGGCCGGCCGGTCCGCGGGGCACGGCCGCGCGGTCGCGGTCCGGCCGGGTGGTGGACACCTCAGACTACCGCCCGTGCGTGCGGGTGCGCGTGCGTGCGGGTGGGTGCGCGGCCGGCGACGGGAGGCGGGAGGAAGGGCCCGGCGAGAGGCGGGAGAGGCCGGGGAGGCGGCGACGCGGCGACGGCG
>NZ_VKHS01000766.1 GCF_014141525.1 Streptomyces calidiresistens | reverse complement strand
GGCGGGGACTCGGCACGTCGCGACGGCGCGACGCGGTGATCGGCGCGGCGCCGGGGCCCCTCCGCCGGGGCCCGGGGCGCGTCACATGAGCCGTTCCCCTCCGAGGGGTCCGTCACGCGGCGGGAAGCGGTCGGTTTTCCGCCGGCGCGGGGCGGTGCCGGCGCGGCCAACCCCGCTCGCGCGGGGGGACGTTGGTGCCGGGGGCGGCCCGTGCCCGAACGCCCGCGGGCCGGAAGGGGACACACCCCTTCCGGCCCGCGGGGCGCGCGGTCTCAGCCGGCGGCGGCCTTGTACTTGCGGACCGCCAGGGTGCGGAAGACGGCGATGATCAGCACCGAGTACAGCGCGGAGGCGAGCACCGGGTTCTGCATCGGCCACGCGTCGGGGGCCTGGTAGCCGGGCGGCAGGTTGCCGAACAGTTCGCGGACGGCCAGGACGGTGGCGCTGAAGGGGTTCCACTCGGCGACCGGCTGGAGCCAACCGGGCATGTTCTCGGAGGGCACGAAGGCCACCGAGATGAAGGTGAGCGGGAAGAGCCACACCAGCCCGCCGGAGGTGGCGGCCTCGGGGGTGCGCACCGACAGGCCGATCAGGGCCCCGATCCAGGTGAAGGAGTAGCCGAGGAGCAGCAGCAGGGCGAAGGCGAGCAGTGCGGAGGGCACGCCCTCCTCGATCCGCCACCCGACCAGCAGCGCCACGACGGTCAACACGACCAGGATCAGCGCGGTCTGCACCAGATCGGCCAGGGTCCGGCCGGTGAGGACGGCGCCCCGGGACATGGGCAGCGACCGGAAGCGGTCGATGATGCCCTTCTGCATGTCCTCCGCGATACCCGCGCTCGCGCCGGCGGTGGCGAAGGTGACGGTCTGCGCGAAGATGCCGCCCATCAGGAACTGCCGGTAGGTCTCCGGGTCCAGGCCGGCGCCCGGGATGTTGATCGAGCCGCCGAAGACGTAGGAGAACAGCACCACGAACATGATGGGCTGGATGAGGCCGAAGACCACGACCTCGGGGATGCGCATCATCCGCAGCAGGTTGCGCTGCATGACCACCAGGGAGTCCCGCAGGCCCTGCCGCATGCCGACGCGCTGGTCGCCCGTGTGGGCGGACCCGGTGGTGGTCTCGGTGGTGGTGCTCATCGCGGACCCTCCTCGGTGGTCGCGGTTCCGGGCACCCGGGCGCCGGCCCCGGGGTCGGCGGCGAGGTCGGGGTCGTCGGCCGCACGGCCGGTGAGCGAGATGAAGACGTCGTCCAGGGTGGGACGGCGCAGGCCGATGTCGTCGATCGCGATGCCCGCCGCGTCCAACTCCCGAATGACCTCCACCAGCAGCTTGGCGCCGCCGACGGCGGGGACGGTCAGCCGGCGGGTGTGGGTGTCCACGCCGGTCTCGCCGTCGCCCAGCCGGGCGAGGACGGCGCGGGTCTCCTCCAGCCGGCCGGCGTCCCGGACGATGACCTCGACGACGTCCCCGCCGCTGCGGCGCTTGAGCTCGTCGGAGGTGCCGCGGGCGATGATCCGGCCGTGGTCGACGACCGCGATGCTGTCGGCGAGGTGGTCGGCCTCCTCCAGGTACTGGGTGGTCAGCAGCAGGGTGGTGCCGCCGGCGACCAGCTCCTTGATGACCTCCCACAACGCCTGGCGGTTGCGCGGGTCCAGGCCGGTGGTGGGCTCGTCCATGAACATCACGGGCGGGCTGATCACCAGGGCCGCGGCCAGGTCGAGCCGCCGCCGCATGCCGCCCGAGTAGTTCTTGGCGATGCGGTCGGCCGCGTCGGCGAGGTTGAAGCGCTCCAACAGCTCGTCGGCGCGACGGCGGGCAACGGCGCCCGGGAGCTGGTAGAGGCGGGCGACCATGCGCAGGTTCTCGCGGCCGGTGAGGTACTCGTCCACGGCGGCGAACTGGCCGGAGAGGCCGATCGAGCGGCGCACCTCGTTGGGGTGGGTGAGGACATCGAGACCGGCCACCTCGGCGCGCCCGCTGTCGGGGCGCAGGAGGGTGGTGAGGATGCGGACGGCGGTGGTCTTCCCCGCGCCGTTGGGCCCGAGGAGGCCGAGCACGGTGCCCTGGGGGACGTCGAGGTCGACACCGTCCAGGGCACGGACGTCGCCGAAGGTCTTCACCAGCCCCTCGGCATGGATGGCGCCTGGCATGTGAACTCCCGAAAGGGGGTGTGAGGGCGGGTTCCGGACCCGCGGTTCGGGTGATGGACGGACAACGGATGCGCGCGCGGACGCGGCCCGCCGGTGGGAACCCGGCGGCACGCGGGGGCGTGCCGGGACGGCGGACACCGGCTCAGCATATCGCGATGTATCGCGTTCGACGGGGTACCCCGACCCCCGGGGCCACGATGCCCGGAACATCCCATCCGACCACGAAAGCCCCCGGGTCACACGCCGGACCGGTGCGCACCGGAACCGCCCGGCCCCCGACACCGGACGCACCGCGCCGCGCCGGCCGTCGGCGCGGCGGCGCCGTCCCCCGCGCGACGCCGCCGCCCGACGATCCCACCCGCGAACCGTAGCCCCCGGCACCGACAATCGCCCCCGG
>NZ_VKHS01000765.1 GCF_014141525.1 Streptomyces calidiresistens | reverse complement strand
GACAGCACCCGTGAAGCCCCCCGGTCGCAGGCCCCCGCCCCGGGAAAGGCACCGGTGAAGGGGGAGCGGGCCGAGGGGGCCGCGCCCACCCCCGGGACGCCGGCCGTCTCCGGCATCTCCGGACGTTCGGGCTCCTCCAACCGGGTGCGGGCCCGTCTGGCCCGGCTCGGCGTGCAGCGCTCCAACCCCTACAACCCGGTTCTGGAACCCCTGCTGCGGGTGGTCCGGGCCAACGACCCCAAGGCGGACACCGCCTCGCTGCGCAAACTCGAACGCGCCTACCAGGTCGCCGAGCGGTGGCACCGCGGGCAGAAGCGCCGCAGCGGTGATCCCTACATCACCCACCCGCTGGCGGTGACGACCATCCTGGCCGAGCTGGGCATGGACTCGGCCACCCTGATGGCGGGGTTGCTGCACGACACGGTCGAGGACACCGAGTACGGTCTGGACGCGCTGCGCCGGGACTTCGGGGAGCAGGTCGCGCTCCTGGTGGACGGCGTGACCAAGCTGGACAAGGTCAAGTTCGGCGAGGCCGCGCAGGCCGAGACGGTCCGCAAGATGGTCGTCGCGATGGCCCGGGACCCGCGGGTGCTGGTGATCAAGCTGGCCGACCGGCTGCACAACATGCGCACCATGCGCTTCCTGAAGCGGGAGAAGCAGGAGCAGAAGGCGCGCGAGACCCTGGAGATCTACGCCCCCCTGGCCCACCGGCTGGGCATGAACACCATCAAGTGGGAACTGGAGGACCTGGCCTTCGCCATCCTCTACCCGAAGATGTACGACGAGATCGTGCGGCTGGTCGCGGAGCGGGCGCCGAAGCGCGACGAGTACCTGGAGACGGTCATCGCCGAGGTGCAGGCCGACCTGCGGGGCGCCCGCATCAAGGCCTCGGTCAACGGTCGCCCCAAGCACTACTACAGCGTCTACCAGAAGATGATCGTGCGGGGCCGCGACTTCGCCGAGATCTACGACCTGGTCGGCATCCGGGTCCTGGTGGACAGCGTCCGCGACTGCTACGCGGCGCTGGGCACGGTCCACGCGCGCTGGAACCCCGTCCCGGGGCGCTTCAAGGACTACATCGCGATGCCCAAGTTCAACATGTACCAGTCGTTGCACACCACGGTGATCGGCCCCGGCGGCAAGCCGGTCGAGCTCCAGATCCGCACCTTCGACATGCACCGCCGGGCCGAGTACGGCATCGCCGCCCACTGGAAGTACAAGCAGCAGGCCGTCGCCGGGGTGTCCAAGGTGCGCACCGACGCCCCACCGGCCAAGGGGGATCGCGGCGAGGCGGTCAACGACATGGCCTGGCTGCGGCAGTTGCTGGACTGGCAGAAGGAGACCGAGGATCCGGGCGAGTTCCTGGAGTCGTTGCGGTTCGACCTCTCCCGGCACGAGGTCTTCGTCTTCACGCCCAAGGGCGACGTCATCGCGCTGCCGACCGGGTCCACCCCGGTGGACTTCGCCTACGCCGTGCACACCGAGGTCGGCCACCGCACCATAGGCGCCAAGGTCAACGGGCGGTTGGTGCCCCTGGAGTCCACCCTCGACCACGGCGACACGGTCGAGGTCTTCACCTCCAAGGCTCCCGGGGCCGGTCCCTCCCGGGACTGGCTGGGTTTCGTGAAGTCCCCCCGGGCCCGCAACAAGATTCGGGGCTGGTTCTCCAAGGAACGTCGCGAGGAGGCCATCGAGCAGGGCAAGGACGCCATCGTGCGGGCCATGCGCAAGCAGAACCTGCCGATCCAGCACATCCTCACCGGCGACTCCCTGGTCACCCTCGCCCACGAGATGCGCTACCCCGACATCTCCTCGCTCTACGCGGCGATCGGGGAGGGCCACGTCTCCGCCCAGAGCGTGGTCCAGAAGCTGGTGCAGGCGGTCGGCGGGGAGGAGGCCGCGGGGGAGGACGTCGCCGAGGCGTCACCGCCGGTGCCGACCCGGTCCAAGCGGCGCAGCAGCGCCGATCCGGGCGTGGTGGTCAAGGGCGTGGACGACGTGTGGGTCAAACTGGCCCGCTGCTGCACCCCGGTCCCCGGTGATCCGATCATCGGCTTCGTCACCCGGGGCAGCGGGGTCTCCGTGCACCGCGCGAACTGCGTGAACGTCGACTCCCTCTCCCGCGAGCCGGAGCGGATCCTCGAGGTGGAGTGGGCGCCCACGCAGTCCTCGGTGTTCCTCGTCGCCATCCAGGTCGAGGCGCTGGACCGCTCGCGACTGCTCTCCGACGTCACCCGGGTCCTCTCCGACCAGCACGTCAACATCCTGTCCGCCGCCGTGCAGACCTCCCGGGACCGGGTGGCGATCTCCCGCTTCACCTTCGAGATGGGGGACGCCAAGCACCTGGGTCACGTCCTGAAGGCCGTGCGGGGCGTGGAGGGGGTCTACGACGTGTACCGGGTGACCTCCACCCGGCGGCCGGAACAGCAGCGCGGCTGAGCCGTCGCCCCGACCGGCGGCCCCGGAACGGAGCGGCCCCGCCGACGGCGCGACGGCGCCGCGACAACGGGGCGGGGTTCGGCCCCCACCCCCCCGGGGGGGGCGGACCCC
>NZ_VKHS01000764.1 GCF_014141525.1 Streptomyces calidiresistens | reverse complement strand
GGTCCCCGGGGGAGGGCGGGAGGACCGGCGCCGGGGCGGTCCCGGCAGCCCGGCCGCGGAGTTCGCCGCCGTGGCCCGGGCCGCGTTGCGCGGCGACGCCGGTGCCCGGGCCCTGCTGGAGGACTCCGCCCGGTACCTGGCACTGGCGGTGCGCACCCTGGCCAACGTGATGGACCTTGAGCAGGTGGTCCTGACCGGCCCCGGTCTGGCCGTCGCCGGGTCGCTGTACCTGCCGGTGGTGGAGGAGGAATTGGCCCGGGCGTTCTTCGCACGCGGGGCCCACGGGGTGAGCGTGCACCTGTCGGAGTCCGCGGCGGGGGCACCGGCCATCGGGGCGGCCGCCCTGGTGCTGCAGTCGGAACTGGTGCCGTTGCGCGAGGGGCTGCGGCTGCCCGAGACGATGCCGGATGCCGCCGCCCGCCGACCGGCGACGGGATGAGGCGTCAGCGCTGCTCCGTTCGGGGGACCGGGGGTGTTTCGGTGGCGTCCCGACGGTAAGAGGCGGAGAGTGGAAGGGGCCGCCGGCCGCGCGGACGCGCCGGGCCCCCGGAAAGAGGTGAGCGTCGGTGACCGCGACGAGGGTCGGCCTGCACGGCGTACCGGGCAGGATCAGCCTGACGGTCCGCGATCTGCGGGCGGTGCAGGATTTCTACGCCGTTGTCCTCGGCTGGGAGTACGAGCCGCGCCCCGGCGACGGGGCGGTGCAGTGCTCGGCCCTGGCCGGGGGGACGGTGGTCGGCACGCTGGGCACGGTCTCCGGTTCGGCCGGTGTGCCGGGGGCGTGGACGCCGCACTTCCTGGTCGACAGCGCCGACCGGATCGCCGGTCGGGTGCGGGATCGCGGCGCCACCGTGGCCGTGGGTCCCCTGCGCATCGGGGAGGGCCGGGCGGTGTGGGCCGCCGATCCGGCGGGGGCGGTCTTCGGGCTCTGGGAGGGCCCCGGTGACCCGGTGTGGCGCGGCGAGGGCGGTCCGGGCGCACCCGCCTGGTTGGAGCTGCGCACCGGCGATCCCTTCGCCGCGGCCATGTTCTACGGCAACGTCTTCGAGTGGGACGCCCCCGACCATGGCTACGTGGACATCGGTTTCGAGCACGACCGGGTGGTGGTCCGGGTGGAGGGCCGTACGGTCGCCCGGATGTACGGGGGCGGCCTGGAGGAGGCCCCCGACCCGATCCTCCGGCCGAGCTGGCAGGTGCACTTCCGGGTGCGGGACGTGGACGCCGCCGCGCGGGTGGCCACGGCGGCGGGGGGCTCGGTTCCCCTGCCCCCGCACGACACCCCCTTCGGGCGCGGCGCCACCCTCCGGGACCCGGAGGGCGCCCTCTTCCACCTCGTCTCGGGCTGACCCGGGTGCACCCGGCCGTGTTCGACCGGGTGCACCCGGGTGCGACCGACGCGCCCCTCCTCCCCGCCGGCGGGGAGGAGGGGCGCGTCGACGTGTCGGTCGAGGACGTTCATCCGTGCCCCCGCGGGCGGGCGGAACCGGAGGCGGGCACGCGACGCGTCCGGCACCCTCGCCGAGCCCCTGTCGATCGACCGTTCGCCGTCGCCCCGCCCGACATCACGACGAAAAGCATCTTTTCGCCGCATCACGGGAGAATCCCGTGAGATTCGCCGCTCTCCGGGTACCCGAGCCCCATGGAGATCAGAGATCGAGTGGTGGTGGTGACGGGGGCCTCGAGCGGGATCGGGCGGGCCACGGCCCGGGAACTGGCCCGCCGCGGCGCGAAGCTGGTACTGACCGCCCGGCGTGCCGACGCCCTGGCGGACGCGGTCGAGGAGTGTCGCGCCCGGGGGGCCCGGGCGTTCGCCGTCCCGGCCGACGTCACCGACGAGGGCGCGGTGCGGACGGTGGCCGACGCGGCGGTGCGACGGATGGGGGTGATCGACGCCTGGGTGAACTGCGCGGCGGTGACCCTCTTCGGCGGACTGGAGGAGACACCGGCGGAGGCCCATCGACGGGTGTGGGAGGTGAACGTCATGGGTTACCTGCACGGCGCCCGGGCGGCGGTGCCCCACCTGCGCCTGCGGCCGGAGGCGGTCCTGGTGAACATCTCCTCGGTGGTGGGCGTGGTCGCACAGCCCTACACCCTGTCCTACACCGCCTCGAAGTTCGCCGAGCGGGCGATGAGCGTGTCGCTGCGCGAGGAACTGCGCCTGGCCGGTGACGGACACGTACGGGTGTGCTCGGTACTGCCCGCCGCCATCGACACGCCGATCTTCTCGCACGGCGCCAATCTCACCGGCCGCCGGGTGCGCCCGCTGAGCCCGGTCTACCGACCCGAGCGGGTGGCCCGGGCGGTGGCCGGGGTGATCCGGCGACCGCGTCGGGAAGTGGTGGCGGGGCCGATGGGCCGGGCCCTGATGCTCGCCCACACCCTCGCGCCCGGCCCGGTGGAGCGGCAGATGGCCCTGATGACGGACAAGCAGCACCTCTCCCGCACCGAGTCGGAGAAGACCGGGATGGGGAACCTGTACGAGCCGTGGCCGGGACGCGGCTCGGTGACCGACGGCTGGCGCGGGCTGCTGGGGCGGGTGCGTCCCGAGCACTTC
>NZ_VKHS01000763.1 GCF_014141525.1 Streptomyces calidiresistens | reverse complement strand
CCCCCGCCCCCGGCAGGAGCGCCACGTCGCCGTGGAGGTCGGTGCGCAGCACCGCCGTTCCGGCCGCCGCCAGATCCGCGAGCAGGGCCGGGGCGGGGTGGCCGTAGGTGTTGTCGGCGCCGCAGCTGATCAACGCCGTACGGGGAGCGAGGCGTTCGAGCAGGGGTGGGTGCTGGTGGGCCGAGCCGTGGTGCGGCACCTTCAGGACATCCACCGCCGGCAGATCGGGATGTTCGGCGAGCAGGGCCCGCTGCGCGGGGGGTTCCAGATCGCCGGGCAGCAGAACCGTCATCCCGGCGGTGCGGAGCAGCAGCGTGACGCTGGAGTCGTTGGAGCCGTAACCCCGGGGATCCTCCGGCGGCCAGAGCACCTCCCACGTCAGGTCGGGGCCGGTCGAACGGCGCTCGCCGGGGCGGGAGACCATCACCGGCAGCCCTGCCTCCCGCGCCACCCGGTCCACGAACTCCGCCTGCTCGGGGACCTCCCGCACCGGTGAGACCTGCACCGCCCCGACCGTCCGTCCGCGCAGCACGCCCGGCAGACCGGCCACGTGGTCGGCGTGGAAGTGGGTGAGCACGACCAGCGGCACCCTGCGTACGCCCAGTCCGCGCAGACAGGCGTCGATCGCGAGCGGGTCGGGTCCGGCGTCCACGACGACGGCGGTCGCGGGACCGGCGGCGAGCACCGTGGCGTCCCCCTGCCCGACGTCACAGGCGACGATCCGCCATCCCCCCGGCGGCCAGCCGGTGAGACCGCGCAGCAGCGGATCGAGGCCCGCCGGGCGCAGGATCGCGGCGAGGAGGATGAGCGCCAGGCAGCAGGCGGACACCGGGCGGCGACGCCATCGGCGCAGGAGCGGGACCAGGGCGAGGGTGACCACCCCCAGCACCAGCGCCCCCCACCACCCGCCCGGCCAGTCGATCACCGCGCCGGGCAACGAGGAGCCGCGCAGGGCGACACCGGCGATCCACTCGGTGGGCCAGGAGGCCCACCACGCGAGATGGGCGGCCGGGCCGGGCAGGAAGGGTGCCAGGGCCAGCGCGGCCCATCCCAGGACCAGGGCCGGGGTGAAGGCGAGCTGCGCCAGGATGTTGCACGGGATCGCCACCGGACTGACCCGCTCGGCGAAGACCACGACGATCGGCGCGCACACCGCCTGGGCCGCCGCGGCGGAGGCCAGCGCGTCGGCCGGCCCGCCCCGCATCCCCCGACGGCGCAGGGCCGCGCTCCAGCGCGGTGTGAGGGTCAGCAGGGAGGCCGTGGCCGCCACCGAGAGCAGGAACCCGAAGGACCGGGCGCGGGACGGGTCGTGGAGGACGAGCAGCAGGACGGCGGCGGCCAGGGCCGGGAGGAGCGATCGGGTCCGGCCGGTGGCCAGGGCGACCATGGCGATCCCGCCGCACACCGCCGCCCGCAGGACGCTCGGCCCGGGGCGGCACAGCACGACGAAGAAGACCACCAGGCAGCCGCCGAGGAGGGCGGTGGTGCGCAGCGACAGGCCCAGGCGGGCGGCCAGGCCCCCGCGCTCGGCCAGGGCCGCCCGGCCGGGGGAACCGAGCAGTACCGCCAGGAGTACGCCGAGGTGGGCGCCGCTGACCACGACGAGGTGGGACATGTCCACCGCCCGGACGGCGTCCAGGAGCCCGGGCGGGAGGCCGGTGGTGTCCCCGATGACCAGGGCCGGCAGGAGTCCGCGCGGGGTTTCCGGCAGATCGGCGACGGCCTCCACGAGCCCCGCCCGCAGCCGGCCCGCCACCCGCTGGGCGAGCGGTGGCCCCCGGACGACCTCCGGGGGTTGTCCGCCCCGTACCCGGAGAATCGCCACCGGGCCGTCGGTCCGGTCGCCCTTCGGTTCCACGGGCCGGGCGGTCAGCGAGACGACGCTGCCGGGCAGCAGCCGCGACCAATCGGGGTGCGCGTCCTCGACCACCAGCAGGACCGGGGTGCGGACCGCCGTCGCCGCCCCGGCGGTCCCGGAGCCGGCGACGGAGACCCGACGTGCCGTTCCGGCCACCAGCAGGGGAGGGGGGCCGCCGAAGGAGGGCGCCCGGGCGGGCTTCGGGTCCCCGTCGATCCCGACCTCGACCACCGCCGGGAGGCCGTCGCGGGCCGCGCCGGGCAGTGGGCCGGCCCGTGCCGCCGCGGTGTGCAGTGCCGCCACCGCGCCGCCGGTCGCGGCACACAGCAGCACCACGGCGCACACCACCGGGGCACGGCCGCCCCCCGGCCCGGACACCCCGACGGGCGGGGACGACCGGGAACGGCGGCGCGACCGGAGGGCCGCGCCGGTGAGAACCGTTCCCCCGAGAACGCACAGTGCGAGGAGGGAGGGCAGGAGAGAAGGGGGCGTCACCGGGGCGAGGGCCGCCCCCGCCCAGCAGGCGGCGGCCGGGAGGAGGAGCCGGAGGTCGGTGGGACCCTCCTCCCGCGGGTGGGCGTGGCCCAGCCGACCCGCGCCCGCGTGGAGCGGATGCCGGGAGCCCGCGGGTGGGCGGTCGGTGTCGCCGTGGGGGCGGGAAGCGGTACCGGCGCGCCGGAGGGGCGAGGACTCGGGG
>NZ_VKHS01000762.1 GCF_014141525.1 Streptomyces calidiresistens | reverse complement strand
GGGGCGGTTGTGGGCTCGGAGGGTTCTCCGCCGGCCGGGGTCGGGCCGGCGGTCATGCTCTCGGAGGACATCACCGCCGCCTCACAGCGCGAGCCCGCCGTCGATCCGCACCACTTGACCGGTGATGTAGTCGGCGGAGTCGGACAGCAGGAAGGCGACCAGGGCGGCGACGGACTCGGCGCTGCCGAACCGTCCCATGGCGACCTTGCCCAGGGCGGTCTCCCTGGCGGCTTCGCCCATGTCCCGGAGCATGTCGGTCTCGATGAACCCCGGGGCGACGGCGTTCACCCGGATCCCCCGGGGGGCGACCTCCTTGGCCAGGGCCCGGGTCAACCCGTTGAGTCCCGCCTTGGCGGCGGCGTAGTTGCTCTGGCCTGCGTTCCCGTACACACCGATCACGGAGGAGACGTTCACCAGGGCCCCGGTCCGGCGGGTGAGCATCCCGCGCAGCACCGCGCGGGAGAGGTGGAAGGCGCCGTCCAGGCTGGTTCCGACCACCGTCCTCCAGTCCTCCGCGCTCATCAGCGCCATCGGCCGGTCCCGCAGGACCCCGGCCGAGCTGACCACCGCGTGCGGCGGTCCGAGTTTCTCCTCCGCCTCCGCGACGAATCCGCGTACCGCGGCCAGGTCGGTGACGTCACAGACCGAGTGGTGGACGGCGGCCCCTTCCGCGGCGACCAGCCGGGACGTCTCCAGAGCCGCCTCGTCCGCGGAGCGCGAGCAGAAGCCGATGTCGTAGCCCTCCCGGGCCAGCCGGACCGCGATCGCCCGGCCGATGCCGCGCGAACCTCCGGTCACCAGCGCGCAGCGCCGTTCCTGCATGTCGATACCCCTCCGGTGCGGGACGCCCGGGGCGGGCGCCCCGGGCGTCGTGAGCATCACCGAGCGGACTCAAGGCGGACTCGACTCGAGGCGGACTCGAACGCGGGCCCGCACCCTGTCCGGCATGGTGGAGAATCTCTTCGAACAGAACGTCCTCTGGGCGGTGTTGACAGCCGTCCTGTGGGGGTTCGCCGCACACGGGGCACGCCGTCTGGCTCTGCGCCCGGCGGCACGTCTCCCGCGCCGGGTCGGGATGGGACTCGTCCTGTTGGGCGTCGCCCTGGTGGCCCTGCTGCTGCGGGTCGCGTCGGCCCTCGCCCTCGCCCTCGCCGCCGGGTGGCCCGCGGCCGTGGATTACGTCCTGTTCGGCGCGGTGCCCCTGGTGCCGACCGGCGCGGCCGTCCTCGTCGTGGCGGTTCCCGCGTACCGGCGGACCGGGCGGGCCGCCCGGCGGTCGCGTGCGGCGGGGGAGGGCGGAACGGACCCCGGCGCGGCGGCGGCCCTGCGCGGGTCGGCCGCCGATCCGCGACTGGTGGTCCCGGTGTGGGCGTGCGCGCTGGCGGCCGCGACCGGGGCCCTCCTGACCCTGCGACCACCGGCGCCCCCCCACACCGGCCCCTTCCTTCTCCACTCGGCCTTCCTGCTGGTCGGGACGGTCTGCCTGTACCTGTGGCAGGTGCGACGCCGTGAGGCGCAGGCCCATCCGGGGTGGCGGCCCCGGGCCCTCTCCGTGCGGTTGTCGCGCCTCGCCGCCGGGGTCGCCGTTCTCGTGCTCGTCCCCGTCGGGGTCCTCTCCTTCGCCGCCGAGAACAGCAGGCTCCCGGCCCGCGCCGGCCACCACGGGCACGTCCACGACACGGGGGGTGGGCCCGGGCCGGGCGGTGCACCGCACCGGGACGTCTCCCGGTTGACCGGCCCCCGCACCGCGACCCCCGACCGAACCATCACCCTCACCGCCGCGGAGGAGACGTTGCGGTTGGCCTCCGGGGAGACGGTGGCGGCCCTGGCCTTCAACGGTCGGTTGCCGGGACCGGAACTCCGCGTCCAGCGGGGGGAGTTGGTCGAGGTCGTCCTGGTCAACAAGAACGTCCGGGGCGGGGTCACCCTGCACTGGCACGGGGTCGACGTCCCCAACGCCGAGGACGGGGTGGCCGGTGTGACCCAGGACGCGGTGCCGCCGGGTGGCCGGCACGTCTACCGTTTCCGTCCGGACCGGGCGGGGACCTTCTGGTACCACTCGCATCAGCAGCCCGCCGTCAGCGTCGCCCGCGGCCTCTTCGGCGCGCTGATCGTCGAGGAACCCGAACCCGAACCCGAACCCGAACCCGCCCCGCCGGGCCTGGACCTCGCCGTGGTGGCGCACGCCTGGAGTGTCGGTGAGGGCGAGGGGCCGGCCGGTCCGCCCCGGGGCGGCGCGCTCAGCGGGAACAACGGCCTCGGCGGGGAACTGCGCACCGCCTTCGGGGACAGCACACGGGAGCGGTGGAGGGAGGTGCCGGCGGGTACCCCGGTGCGGCTTCGGCTCGTCAACGCCGACAACTGTCCGCGCACCTTCTCCCTGACCGGGACCGGCTTCGAGGTCGCCGCGATCGACGGGAACGAGGTGCCCGGCGCCACGGAACTGCGTGACACCCTGCTGCGAGTCGCCGGTGGAGGTCGCTACGACCTCACCTTCCGCCAGCCCGATTCCCCGGTGCGGCTCGCTGTGGTGGGGGACGCCAACGTGCGGGGGC
>NZ_VKHS01000761.1 GCF_014141525.1 Streptomyces calidiresistens | reverse complement strand
CCCGAGGGGGGACCGAGGGGAGAGCGGTCGTGCACGGAGCGGCACCGGTCGGTTGGCTCATGGCGGTGATCTGCGCGGGAACCGGCCTGTACTGCCTGTGCTCGGCCCGTCGGTCGACGGGCCGGGCACGCCAGGTCGCCGTGGTGGAGGGGGTGATGCTGGCGGGCATGGCGGTGATGGCCGTGCCCGGGGGCGCGGCACCGCTCCCGTCCGTCCTCCTCCCCGGGGGCGCGGCGGGGGACGGGCTCCGCGGAGCGGCGGTCCTGTTCTTCCCCGTCCTGGCCCTGTGGCCCCTGGTCCGACCCCGCCCCGGCCCGGGTCACCGGGTTCACCACCTGGTGGAGGGTGCCGCCATGGGCTGGATGGTCCACCTCTGGCTGCTCGGCGGGCACACCGGCCCCTCGACGGGCCCACCGGCGGTGTTCACGGCCCTGTCCGCCGCCTACTTCGCCGGCTGCGCCCTGTGGGTCGGTTCCCGGTTGGTGCCCCCCGAACCGACGCCGGGCCCGTCCCCGGGCCGTTCACCGGAAATGGCCGCCGCCTGCCGGGTGGTGACCGCGCTGGCCATGGCGGTCATGCTGGTGGGGATGTGAGTCGTGACACCCCGCCTCCCCGGGGTCCCGCGGGAGGCGGACGGCCCGTGTCCCCACCGGCGTCCGCCGACTAGGGTGGTGACATGCTCATCGCGCTCATCCTGCTCGCGTTGGGCGGGCTCACGGCGTTGACCGCCCCCCGCGTGATGGCCCGCGCCTCCTGGCCCGACCGGGAACCCGTGCTCGCGCTGTGGTTGTGGCAGTGCGTGGTCGTGGCGGTTCTGCTGTGCTGCGTCCTGGCCATGGCCATCAGCGGTGCAGCGGCCTGGCAGGTGGTCAGGGAGGGATTGTTCGCCCCCGCGCCCGCCGGCGTCCTGGACGCCTACGCCCTGCCCCCGGAGGGGGCGTGGATCGCGGCGCCCCTGGCCCTGGCGCTGGCCGCCGGCGGTCTGTGGACGGCGGTGATGCTGGTGCGCGAGGTACGGCTGGCGAGGGCCGTGCGCCGCGGGCGGCGCGCGGAACTCCTCGCCCGCCGTCCGCTGCTGCCCGGCGAGGAGGAGGACGGCGGGCGCCTGGTGATCGTGGAGGATCCGCGTCCCGACGCCTGGCTGCTGCCCGGCTCCGACGGCCGACTGGTCATCACCACGGCGGCCCTGGCCCGACTCGGCGGTCGGCGGCTGGACGCCGTGATCGCCCACGAACAGGGTCACGCCCGGGCGCGGCACGACTGGCTGCTCCACTGCTCGGGCGCCCTGGCCCGCGGCTTCCCGGGCGTTCCGGTCTTCGCCGCCTTCCGTTCCCAGGTGCACCGGTTGGTGGAGTTGGCGGCCGACGACGCCGCCTCCCGGCGTTTCGGCCGGCTGACCACGGCTCTGGCCCTGGTCGACCTCAACGGGGACCGGGGCGGGTTCGGACCGTGCGCCGGCGCCGACCCCCGGCGGCGGCAACTGCCGCAGCGGGTGGACCGCCTCCTGGCGCCGGGGCGGCGGTTCACCCCCTCGCGCCGGCTGCGGATGACGGCGGCGGCGGCGCTGGTGCCCCTCGTGCCGCTCCTGGTGGCCTTCGCCCCCGGGCTGTCCTCCCTGCGCTGACCCGCCCCGATCCGGACGGAGCGGGCCCGCCCGGTTCAGGGCAGACGCCAGTCCACCGGCTCGGCGCCCTGTTCCACGAGGAAGGCGTTGGCCCGACTGAAGGGGCGGGAGCCGAAGAAACCCCGATCGGCCGACATCGGGGAGGGGTGCGCGGACTCCACGGCGGGAATCGACCCCAGCAGGGGGCGCAGGTTCCGGGCGTCCCGACCCCACAGGATCGCCACCAGCGGCCCCCCGCGGGCGGCGAGGGCGCGGATGGCCTGGTCGGTGACCTCCTCCCACCCCTTCCCCCGGTGCGCGCCGGGGCGTCCCGGCGCGGTGGTCAGGGCGCGGTTGAGGAGCAGCACCCCCTGCTCGGTCCAGGGCGTCAGGTCCCCGTTGGAGGGCCGGGGCAGCCCCAGGTCCTCGCCCAGTTCCCGGAAGATGTTCTCCAGACTGCCCGGCAGCCTGCGCACCTCCGGCGCCACCGCGAAGCTCAGGCCGATGGGCATGCCCGGTGTCGGGTAGGGGTCCTGACCCACGATCAGCACCCGCACCCCGTCGAACGGTTGTCGGAAGGCCCGCAGGACGTTCTCGCCCGCCGGCAGATAGGTGCGTCCCGCCGCGATCTCGGCGCGGAGGAAATCCCCCATCGCCGCGATGCGCCCGGCCACGGGCTCCAGGGCCTTCGCCCAGCCCGGTTCGACAAGTTCGTTCAACGGTCGCGCTGCCACAGCACGGCACTCTACTGCCGTGCCGGGCCCGCCCGTTCCGCCTCCCCGACCGGGCGCCGCCGGTTCCGTCGCCCGGTCACCGCCGCGAGCCCTCGGGCGCCTCCCCGCCACCCGGGAGTGGTGGGGTTAGGCTGCGCCCGAAACGGTTCGGCCGGTTCGTGGGCGCGCGCCGTCCCGGTCCTCCCCCGTCCGGGCCGGCAGGTCCCGCCCGACCCCGCCTCCC
>NZ_VKHS01000760.1 GCF_014141525.1 Streptomyces calidiresistens | reverse complement strand
GCCCTCCCGTTCCCCGCCTCCCCGCCGCCGGGCCCCCCGGAACGCGAGCGGTGCCCGGACGGCCGGGACGTGGCGGAGAGCCCGCGCCCCTCCGACGCCTCCGGACCCGCCGTGCGACGGATCCTCGCCCGGGGCGCCCTGGTGGTGGGGGTGGACCAGAACAGCTATCTCTGGGGTTTCCGCACCCCCGACACCGGTCGGTTCACCGGCTTCGACATCGACCTGGTGGAGGCGGTGGCCGAGGAACTGCTGGGCCCCGACGCCCGGGTGGTGTACCGGGCGGTGCCCACCTCCGAGCGGATCCGTCTGATCCGGGAGCGGGAGGTGGACATGGTGGTGCGGACGATGTCGATCACCTGCGAGCGCCGGCGGGAGGTGGCCTTCTCCGCCGCCTACTTCGAGGCCGGGCAGCAGGTGGTGGTGCCGCGCCGGTCCGGGATCACCGGTCTGGACGGCTCGTTGACCGGGAAACGGGTGTGCAGCGCGACCGACTCGACCGCCGAGGCGCTGCTCCGGGAGCTCGACGTGGTCTCCCGGGGGGTGGAGACGGTCACCACCGCCAACCACCTGGACTGCGTGGTGCTGCTCCAACTGGGCGAGGCGGACGCCCTGGTGACGGACAGCGCGCTGGCCGCCGGGCACATCGCGCAGGACCCGACCCTGCGGCCGGTGGGGGACCCGCTCACCGTGGAGCCGTACGGGGTGGCGATGCATCCCGACGACGAGGATCTGGTCCGGCGGGTCAACCGGGCCCTGGAGGGATTCACGGCGGGAGGTGCGGACAGTGCGTGGCACGCCTCGTACGAGCGGTGGTTGGCGGATCACCTGGAGGATCCCGATCCCCGACCCCCGGTACCGGTGTACCGGGATTGAGGTCCGAGGGCCCCGGAACGGGACGGACGGGAGGCGTGGGGATTCCCCGGACGGGGGAACCCGGGCGCTCGTGCCGTCTCCCGGGGTTGCCGACACCCCGTCGGGGGGAAGGACGGGGACAGCCGGGGTGCCGCCGCCCCGGGGCGTGCGCGGGCGGTTCCGTTTCCCGGCCGGGGCGCCCGGAACCACCGGTGGGTACGTGACGATCGGGACGACCGGCGCCGGGAGGCACGCCGTGCGGCGGGGCCCGGCGGGTCGGCCCCGGGCAGGCGACCCGCGGCGGGGCGCCGGGGCGCCGGCTGTGGGGAACCGGCACGAGGGTGACGGCACGGGGAGAACCCGGACGAACGAGGAGTGGACCTGGTGTTGAGCCGGGAGGAGGCCGACCGGCGGCTGGCACGGCTGGGCGTCGAGCACGAGGCGATCGAGACCTCGTTGCTGGCGCTCCAGGACCACGCCGGGCGCCGGTTGCTGGAGGGCGCGGAACTGATCGGCGTCACCGCCGAGCGGTGGACCGCCGCCGAGGAGGAGCTCGCCTCGCTGTGGGCGTGTTTCGAGGATTGGGGGAAGAGGCTGGAGGACGCCCGGGCGGTCCGGGCCCGGCGCCGTTTCCCGGAACCGGAGGAACTGGCCGAGCTGGCGGAGCTGTTGGAGGAGCGGCCGGGCGGCGCCCCGGGGACCACCGGCCCCCGGGGCGCCGCCGACGCCCGGGAGGCCCCGGAACCCGCCGACGCGGCCGGGGCGTCCGGGGGGTGGGCCGCCGCCGTGGAACGGCTGAACGCCGGGTACGCGCGGGTGCTGGACGTGGTGGTGGCCGCCGACGCGGTGTGGTCCGCCCTCCCCGCCCGGATCGACCTGCTCGCCGCCGAGTTGCGCCGGCTGACCGGGCTCGCCCGCTCCGTCGGCGTGCGGCCCGGCGCGCATCCGGCCGGCGACGACCTGGCCCGGGTGACCGACGAACTCGCCGCGCTGCGGGCCGAGGTGCTGATGGACCCGTTGGCGTTCTGGCGGCGGGCGGAGGGCAGTTCCACGCCGGGCGCCGGGCGTCCGGACACCGAGCGGTACGACCGGGCCGCCCGGCTGATCGAGGACATCCGCCGCGAGGTGGACGCGGTGATCGCCGTCCGCCGCGACTCGGAGGAGCGCCTGACGCGGTTGCGCGACGTGCTCTCCCGCGCCGATCGGACCCTGGCCGAGGCCCGGACCGCCCGGGGGGAGGTGCTGGCCAGGATCGCGGCCTCGGAGGTGCCGGCGGTCACCGGCCCGGCGTCGGCGCTGCGGGCGGAGCTGACGGCGGCGGCGGAGTACCGGCGCGACGCCCAGTGGCACCGGCTGTCCCCGCTGCTGGACTCGCTGGAGGAGCGGGCGGAGCGGGAGTTGGAACGGGCCAGGGAGTCCCTGACGGCGGTGACCGCGCCGCTGGCGATCCGGGCCGAACTGCGCGGGCGGCTGGACGCCTACCGCGCCCGGGCGGAACGTTCGGGCGCGAACGCGGACCCGGAGTTGGCGCGGCACTACGACACCGCCCGGCGGATGCTCTGGAGCGCGCCGTGCGACCTGCGGGCGGCGGAACGGGCGGTGACCCGCTACCGGTTGGCGGCGACCGAGCGTGCTGCGGGGACCGGGGAGGCGCCCCGGGAGCCGGACCTGTCTCTTATACAGATCTGACGCTGACGACGAAGCTTCAAATGTAGGTCTT
>NZ_VKHS01000076.1 GCF_014141525.1 Streptomyces calidiresistens | reverse complement strand
GGCATCGCCACCCGATACGACAAGACCCCGGACAGCTACCTCGCCGGCCTCCACCTGCGCGCCTCGATGATCTGGGTCAAAGACCTCACCCGGACCACCCGATGATCACGACTCGATACGCGCCCTAGAAGGACTTTGCCATTCCTTGACCAGCGGGCGCCATCATCACCATCCCATATTGTCAGAGGGGCGTGATGGAGTTCCTCCTCCGGGAGTCACATCGGGGAGGGCGTGACATGGTCGATGTGCGGCTGCACGGAAAATCCGAGGGGCTGGTCAAGCCGTATCCCGTCATCGGGCATCTCATCGACTCGGCGATGGTATGCGGAGCCGTGTGGGGCCACGTTCTGAGCGAGGGTCAGCGCAACCGGATTTCCGGAGCCCTGGGCGTTGATGCGTCCACTGCCAGGCAAATCGTCATGTTCTGGGCTGGGCTGCACGACCTGGGAAAAATCATGCCGCAGTTCCAGGACATGATCCTCGAAGTAAGGCCGGATCACCGCAGGTTCCTGTCCGAGGATGGGTACGCACACGACCGACAGGAGGATGCCAAGGCCGGTAGAACACGGCACGAGAACGCCACCCACGCGGCCCTGCCGCAACTCCTGCTCCAACTCGGCTATCCAGCCACAGGGGGCCGCCTGGCCAAACTCCTGGCGGTGCAGGTGGCTCAGATTTTGGGCGGCCATCACGGGCGTTACCCATCGGACAGTGATCCGCGGGATCTGCGTGACCCGTCGGCCCGTATGCCCGAACTCGGCTGTGGTGAGTGGGCGGAGCAACGGCAGCAGCACACCGAGGCCCTGCATGAGGTGCTTGGGAGACCGGCGGTGCCCGACTGTCGTGCGATGCCGGTGCCTGCAGCGGTAGTGGTTGCCGGCATGGTGATCGTCTCCGACTGGATTGCCAGCCAGGAGCACGTGATCGAGGTTCAGCAGAAGCTGATCGAGAAGCAGGAGGAGTTCGGCTCCCTCCCCACCTTGCGACTCCATGCCCGCAACGCGGAACGCATGGCGCCTGCCCTTGTGGAGGACGCCGGTCTGGGACGAGCCACCTTCAAAACCGGCGGGTTCCATGACCTGTTCCCCCGGATTCGATCCCCCTATCCACTGCAGTTGAGCGTGGCGGAAGGGCTGTCCGGCACCAACCTGCGGGAGCCGGGAATCCTGCTCGTGACGGCGCCCACAGGAGACGGCAAGACGGAGACCGCGCTCTACGCCGCCTCACTGATGGGAGCCGGCTGCGGAAGCGCCGGACTGTTCTTCGCCCTCCCCACGCAGGCCACGGCGAATCAGATGTACGGCAGGCTGGTGGAGTTCGCGGAGCGGAATCTACTGGATTCGGCCTCGTTGACCCTGTTGCACGGTGCGGCCGAGCTGTACCTCCCCTACACCGGGCCACCGTCCGACGGGGCCACGGACGTTCCCGAGCCGCGGGTCCTGTCCGACTGCGAACCGGGGGCCGGGCGAGAAGCTCGGGTCTCCGTGGAGGCGGGGCGCTGGCTGCGCAGCCGCGGTCGGGGCATCCTGGCGCCATTGGCCGTCGGCACGATTGACCAGGCTCTGATGGGCGTCCTGCCGCTGAAACGGAACGCGCTGCGGCACCTCGGGTTGGCCGGGAAGACGGTGATTGTCGACGAGGCCCACGCCTACGACGCCTACACCCACGCCCTGCTGCTTCGATTGCTGGAGTGGCTGGGTGCTCTGGGCGTTCCCGTCGTACTGCTCTCGGCCACGCTTACCGGGGACATCGCGCGTGGGTTGGTTCGGTCCTATCTGGCCGGTGCCGAGCCCTCCGGTGCCTCCCGGGAGGTGCCGGTGCCGGCCTACCCGGGGTGGCTCTATGCCTCGGCGCGGGACAACTTGATCATCGAGCCGCCCGACCCACTTCGCAGTGAACGGGAGCGCGAGCTCGTGGCGGATGTCCGCCGCACCGTACACACTTACGACCCCGACCGGCCCGATGGTCGACTGGCCGCGGTGCTGGACGCACTCGACGGTGTGGCGGACGGCGGTGGGTGTGCGGCGGTCATCTGCACCACCGTGGCTGAGGCCCAGCAGACCTATGAAGCTCTTCGCGAGCACTACCGCTCCCGTTATGGGGCGGACTACCTCGGTTGGGACGATCGTTCGACGCAGGATGGCGAGCGGCAGGATTCCGCAGCC
The DNA here is from genome assembly GCF_014141525.1 of Streptomyces calidiresistens. Classification (GTDB taxonomy): domain Bacteria; phylum Actinomycetota; class Actinomycetes; order Streptomycetales; family Streptomycetaceae; genus Streptomyces; species Streptomyces calidiresistens. The sequence continues at coordinate 9,776 of NZ_VKHS01000076.1, read as the reverse complement.
GGCCCCCGGCTCCGGCTGCTCCATGCTCGATTCCCGGCATGGCGCCGCACCGGGATCACCGCCGAGGTGGAGAGTTGGTTCGGCCGCACCGACAAACCGGGGGTATGCCGCCCCACCGGACCCCGCGGCGCCGTTCTGGTCGCCACCCAGGTGATTGAGCAGTCTCTTGATCTCGACTTTGACCTGATGGTCTCCGACCTGGCTCCCATGGCCATGCTGCTGCAGCGAGCCGGTCGGATCTGGCGGCATCTGGATCCGGCGCCGCCTCGGCCCGCCTGGGCTCTGGCCCCACGGCTCGTCGTCCTGGCCCCGGTGGGAAGGGACGGCCACTTGGCGGTGCCGAAGACATGGGGAGAGGTGTACCAGCCTTCTTTGCTCCAACGCACGCTGGAGCTTCTCGACCGACACGGCAAGACGCCGATCACCGTTCCCGATGACGTTCAGTCCCTGGTGGACGAGGTATATGCGGAGGAGTTCACCTCCGTCGCCCCGGACAAATTGATGGAACGCGACTTCCGTCGGTTGGCCGACGACATGGCTCGTAGCGCCATGGCCGACATGGTCGCTCTGCCCCCACCACATCGGGTCACCTCCCTCTACACCCTGACGACCAGCGACGCCGATGAAGAACTGGTTCGCACGCGGCTGGGGGCCGATTCCGTCCAGGTGCTGCCCGTGTTCGAGAACGGGGATGGACAGTGGTTGGACAGGGAGTGCAGCGTTGCGCTGCCCGAGTTCGGTCGAGGGCGCGAGGGACGCTTCATCGTCTCCGAGGTCCGCGATCTGCTCTCCTACGTGGCTCCTCTTGCCCACGGGAGTTGGCGCCAGGCGTGTGGCCCAGCGAACGAGCCTCCTGTCGCGTGGAGCAAGGAGCCCCGACTGGCCCGCATCGTCCTTCTCCCACAGCGAGTCACGGGTGACGAGGTGGAAGGGGCAATGCTCGGGGAGCACCAGATTACGTACAACCACGAACTGGGTTTGATCGTAAGACGATCAGATTCGAAAAGCTAACGTCCCTGTTCTCAACCTTGGATCAGATGAGGCCTGCGTCAGCTACTTTGGTGTCGTCGCGACGAGCCGCAGCACTCGCCGCCTCCGCATCCAGTGAAGGGGGCGAGTGCTGCGGTCTCCCCCCGCCTGCGCGGGGAGCGGAGCCCAGGGCAGTCAAACCGTCCCTGTTCTCAACCGGCTCACCTCCGCCTGCGCGGAGCCTCTCCGCTCATCGCGGAAGTCCTCAGACTACGGCTTCCCTTATTCAGCTGTCCCTATCCACTCATACGTGATTCACGTGATCGGGGTGTTGTTTCCGAATGTCCCCTGATGCGGTCGATGACGACCGCTTCCCACTCGACCTCCGACCGTGGGTGCCCGTCTCCGTGAACGGCGTCACGGAGCGGGTGGGGCTGCGTGGGTTGTTCCTCCGTGCCCATGAGCTGGAAGGGCTGGCGGTGGTTGTCCCTCCCGCTGCCTCCGGGTTGATGCGAGTTCTGTACGCCATGACTGCCCGGATCACCGGTCTGTGCGAGCTGGTCGAGGGGGATACCGATGCCTGGTTGGACCGGCGCTACGAGCTCCTCGAGAATGGCGAGGGGTTCGACCCGGACGCAGTGGTCGCGTACTTCGACGAGCACATGGAGGGGCTGCGCTTGCACGACCCCTCCCGGCCGTTCCTGCAAGACCCCCGCCTGGCGGAAGAGTGCACCGGTTCCTCCGGGGTCAACAAGCTGGTGATGTCCCGCCCCGCAGGCAGCAACCAGGTGTTCTTCGGGCACTTCTTCGATGCCCAACAGGTGGCACTCCCGTCCGGGGAGGCGGTGCTCCACCTCTTGGCCCAGCTCTACTACGGTCCATCCGGGCAGTGCACCCCGCGCATCGTCGACGGAAAGCGTTACGGCAACACCATGGCCGGACCGCTGCGCCGCAGTTTGTCCTGTCATCCGATGGGACGGAACCTCTACGAGACCCTGGTGCTGGGCATCCCCGCACCCGGCACATGGCCGTCGGGCACCGATGACGATGTCGACGCCTGTCCCTGGGAACGCACGGAACCGATCGGTCCCCTCGCCCTGCCGAAACCCGCGGCCGGTCCACTGTCGATGCTCACTGAGCAGTACCAGCATGCCATCCTCCTGCGTCCCGACTCGGACGGAGAGGGCGTAGTAGATGCGAGGATCACTTGGGCCCTGCGCGTCAACCGCCCCGAGCACCCCGACCCGTACCTCATCTGGGACGAGACCAAGGAGGGCACCCCGCGCCCGCGGTACGCCGACGCGGAACGGGCGCTGTGGCGCGACTTGGACGCCATGATCCTCCAGAAGCGGAGCGACGGTGGACGCAGGCCACCGATTTTCGACGAGTTGACGGGGACACAGCTTCCCGAGCCGGTTTTCCGGAACCTGCGGGTCACCGCCTACGGGTTCGACCAGGATGGCCAAACGCGGGATCGCACCTACTTCAGCGCTATGACCCCGCCGCTGTTCCCCCTTCTCGACTCCACCGGGAGCAAAACCGACACCGCGCTGGCCCTGGGGGTCAAGGAAGGTCGCGACGCGGCAGAGAAGGCCGCCTGGCACCTGAGGACCGCGTTGCGCACCGCTTGGCGCGCCTACACCACACCATTCGCGGAGGACCGTCCCGGCGGTGGACGAACAACCAAAGCCTCGAAGAGCGGACCGGCAAAAGGAACGGGGCCCTGGCCCGAAGCCGCACTGGCCGCTTACTGGCCAGCGGCCGAAGAACACTTCTGGCACCTGCTGGACATCAAGGACTTCACCGACGCCCTCCCGTCCTTCGGACGGCTCGCCCTGCGCATCTACGACGACATCACCGCGCCGGTGGCCGCCGAACCACGCGGTGCCAGGGCTCGTGAGAGTGCACGCGGACTGGTAAGGGCTCTGCTCGCCCGGGAGCGCGGATCGGCACGCTGACCATCCCCACAACCGGCCGCTCAACTGCGGTCACGAGCCTTGGGCCCGCCCTTTGCTCCAGCCGCCCACGCCGACAAGACCATTAGCAGCGAAAGAAGCCGAGGATGAACGCCACCGACGAGGACCACATCCCGCCCCCGGGCGACCCGACACCCCCGGCGCCACGCCACGATCGCCTCACCGCCTATGACGCGTTCGTCGAACGAGTACGCAAAGCCTGCGCCGGTCCCGGCACCCAGCAGGCGCTCCGCCGTGGCCTGGCCAAACCCGTGCACGAGGTACCGGCCCGGACCCACGCGGCACTCCTGCGGGACGGCCTCATCCCCGACCATGCTCAAGGGGAGGAACGGCGGGCCCACTATGCCGTAGCCGCGCTGATCGCGGCACGCCCGCGGGCCGAACGCACCGCGGACGCCACTCGGACCGGCCGAGCCGCCGCCGAGCAACCACCCGACAACACGGCTTCGCCCATGGCCATCACGAGCCCCGACCGGAAACCGTCCTGGGGGACGAGTCTGGGCGCGAGCCTCGCGCAAGCCGTCATCCGTGACAAGAGCCGGGGGAGCGGCATCGAATCACGGCTGCACCTCCTGGTTCGGCAGGAGACCGACGGGCTGCACCGCATGCTCCCCGCTGTACTGCGACTGCTCGGCTCGACGGGCGTGCCCGCCGATCACGGGCGCCTCCTGTACGACATCGCACGCTGGACCCACCGGCGCGAGGAGATCTCCACCCGTTGGCTGGAGGACTACTACCGCACTCTCCGTCGCTCCGAACCGGCCGAGCACAGCGGGGACTGACCGGCGGCCACCGCGCCACCGCACGAAGAATCCACACCACTTCTCTTTTCGAACAGAACCGGGAATCGAACCATGACCACGCCCACGACCTCCACCGCGGCGAAGATGGACCCCGCCGAGCAGGCCCCCCGCTTCCTCGACGTCCACATCCTCCAGGCACTGCCGTTCAGCAACGTCAATCGTGATGACCTCGGCTCGCCCAAGACCGTGACTTTCGGCGGCAGTACCAGGACCCGTGTCTCGAGCCAGGCATGGAAGAGGCCGACCCGGCTGGCGGTCGAGGCACGCATCGGGGAGCGGGCCCTGCGCTCCCGCCGGCTGCCCCTTCAGGTGGCCAAGGCCCTCACGGCACGTGACTGGCCCCGTGACCTGGCCGAACTGGCCGGAGCCCAGGTCATCCGCTCCACCGAGTCCAAGCTCGACCTGGAGAAGGACGACCTGATCACCGCCTCCTTGCTGTTCCTCCCCGACAGCGCGGCCCAGAAGCTGGCCGACATCGCGGAGGAACACCGGGAAAAACTGGAGAAGGCGCTGGGCACCAAGGCCGCGGCCAAGCCGTTGCTTCCCAAGGAAGCGGTGCACGAGGTCATGAAGTCCCGCAACGGCTCCATTGCCCTCTTCGGCCGTATGCTCGCCGAAATCCCCGGCGCCGGAGTCGACGGCGCCGTACAGGTCGCCCACGCCTTCACCACCCACAGCACATCGGTGCAGGCCGACTTCTTCACCGCCGTTGACGACGTCGACCAGTGGGCCACCGACGCGGGAAGCGCCCACATGAACACGGGTGAGTACAGCAGCGGCGTCTTCTACCGATACGCCACCCTCGACCTGCGTGACCTGGCCAAGAACACCGCCGACCCGGCCACCGCGAAGGAACTGGCCGAGGCGTTCCTCACCGCCTTCATCCAGAGCATGCCGTCGGCCAAGAAGAACTCCACCGCTCCCCACAGCATCCCCGACCTCGTCCACGTCGCCGTCCGCTCCGACCGGCCGGTATCCCTGGCCGCGGCCTTCGAGAAGCCGATCAAGGCCGGGTCGACCGGCTGGAGTGAGCCCTCCCGCGCCGCCCTGGCCGAATACGCGGCGAAGGTGAGCAGACTCCTGGGAACCGCCGGCCTCGTCCACAGCGCCTACGCCGGCGTGGAGGACACCACCGAGTGGGAAGGACTCGGCTCCGGGGCCGTCTCCTACCCCGAGTTGGTGACCGGGGCCCTGACCGCCGCCTGGCCGCAGGACGGGAGCACTACGGCGTGAGCGGCAGCGGCCTCCTGATCCAACTCGGCGGCACGCCATTGCAGTCATGGGGCGAGCACAGCGCCTTCACCGACCGCGACACCGTCGCCCACCCCACCCGCTCCGGACTCATCGGCATGATGGCCTCCGCCTTCGGCATCCCCCGCGAGGAGGCCGTCGCCGACGCCCCGGACACTTCGGTGCCGCAGACGCTTTTCACCCGTCTCACCCGCCTGCGGTTCACCATCCGACACGACCGTCCCGGCGTCCGGCTGCGCGACTTCCACAGCGTCGGGGGCGGTTACCCCGCCCACCGCACGGTGCCCACGGCCAAGCAAGAGCGACGCAAACTTGAGGGTGCCACCATCATCTCCCGCCGCCACTACCTGGCAGACGCCGTCTTCACCGTCGCCGTCACCGCCCCCGACGACCCGGACCTGACAGGCGAGTGCGCCCGCGCTCTGGCTGCACCCCACTGGCCACTCCATCTCGGCCGCCGCTCCTGTCCACCGGGTGCCCTGTTCCTCCTGGCCACCGATGTGCGCGACCCGGTGACCGAATTGCTGCACGTCCCCCTGGCCCGACCCCGCCCCGGGAACAGACCACCGGACAGCGCCGGGAAGAGCGACGGAAACGACGCCCCCGCGACCGTCACGGTGCGGTTCACCGCGGACGCGCCCTTCCCGGCGGATTTCACGGCCTCGGTATCCAGCCGGAGTCCCGCCACCACCCTGAACGACGAACCCCTGCGGTTGAGACCCCTCGACCGCGTCTACCGCAGCCGTCCGGCGTATACGGCTAGCCGCCCGCTGCCCGCCGATCTGTGCAAGGGCTACGGCCCGGACTACCTCGACGCCCTGGCCGCCCACTTCCATCCGTCCACGTCCGAACGGACCGAGGCATGACCACCGCGACATCTTCCGACCACCTCACCTCCACCACGGAGGCATGGCTCACCCGCCTGCGACTCAACACCGCCAGCCGAGCGGTGCAACAGGATCTCCGAAACGCCACCGCCCTGCACCGACGTGTCATGAGCCTCGTACCCGACGGCCTCGGCGACGCCCCTCGTTCCCGCGCCGGTGTCCTGTTCCGCCTGGAGACCGACGGCACCGGAGTCCCCGTCCTGCTCGTCCAAAGCCGCATCGCCCCGGACACCACACGCCTGCCGCACCACTACGCCGAAACACAGACCAAGGGCCTACACGCTCTGCTCACCGCCCTGAGCCCTGGTCTCCCGGTGCGCTACCGACTGCTGGGCAACGCCGTCCGCCGATGTGGACGCAACAGCACCGAAGGCCGCTGGAAGCAGGCCATCCCCCTCCACGGTGAAGAAGCCGACCGCTGGTGGACGGAGCGGGCCACGGCAGCCGGCCTCGCCCTGAACACGGTCCTGTCCGAGCCCGCGGAACCGCTCACCGCCTGGCATCACCCCGCCGACCGGAACGGCGCCCAGCCCCGGGAAGTGAAGGGCGGCGGCAAACGGGCCACGGACCGCGTCGTGGTGCCCCACCAGGCCACCCGATTCGAGGGCACCGCGACGGTCCGGGACCCCCGGGCCCTGCGCCACGCGCTGCTGCACGGCATCGGCCGCAGCAAATCCTACGGATGCGGGCTGCTCAGCCTCGCCCCCGGCAGACAAGACGGCTGAGGAGAACAGACATGACGGACTTCGCAACCTCCCGCTCCCAACGGGACAGGAGCACGGCCCGACGCCGTATCGCCGCGCCCACGCTCGCCATGTTGCCCCGAGTAGGCGACTCGCTGTCGTTCCTGTACGCGGACGTGGTCCGCATCGTCCAGGACGACACCGGGGTCTGCGCCGAGACCACCACCGCCGACGGGGAAACCACCCGCGTCTATCTGCCCACATCGGCGCTTTCCTGCGTTCTCCTCGGCCCCGGAACCTCCATCACCCAGCCCGCGATGGCCACCTTCGCCCGACACGGAACCACCGTCGTGTGTACCGGCTCCGGCGGCGTCCGCTGCTATTCCGCCACCACCTCCGACGCGCTCACCACTCGATGGCTCGAACACCAGGTCCACCAGTGGAGCGATCCGGAGCGACGCCTGGCCGTGGCTCAGCAGATGTACCTCAAGCGCTTCAACATCGCCGTTCCACCGAACACCCCCCTCAACAAGTTGCGGGGCCTGGAGGGGCAGCGGATCAAGGCCCTCTACAAACACCTGACCCAGCAACACCGCATCGGCCGCTTCAGGCGCAACTACGACCCGGCGGCCTGGGACGAGCAGGACCCGGTCAACCTAGCCCTGTCCTCGGCCAACACCTGCTTGTACGGCATTGTCCACGCCGCCATCGTTGCCCTCGGCTGCTCACCGGCTCTCGGCTTTGTGCACCAAGGAAAACAGCACGCGATGGTCTACGACATCGCCGACCTCTACAAAGCCGAACTCACCATCCCTCTCGCTTTTTCACTGCACGACTCCTCAAACCCCGAGGCCATGGCCCGTCGCGGCTTCCGAGAAGGGCTGCGTCTGTACAGGCTGCTGCCGAGGATCGTCGCGGACATCCAAGCCCTCCTCGCCCCCGACGAGTCGAAACAGATACCGGACGGCCACGCCGTAGAGATGGTCAACCTCTGGGACCCGGAAACCGGCTCCGTCCCAGCCGGCGTGAACTACGCGCATCACGGAGACCGGATTCATGCCCCCGAGTCCGCTGAGGAAGCACTCGAAGAAAAAGACCTCGACCGCCCGAACTGAGCCCTGCGCGCTCTTTCCCGGAAGGCTGCCGTCCAATGCCGTCCATGACCGTTCTCTCCACAACAGCCGTTCCCGACCACATCCGCGGCGCCCTCACCCGCTGGATGACCGAACCCGCCCCCGGCCTCTACGTCGGCACCCTTTCGGCGCGCGTACGCGATGAACTTTGGCGAGTGGTCAGCGCGTCCATGGGTGAGGGCGCGGCAGTGCTCATCCACCCGGAGGCCAACGAGCAGGGCTACGCCCTTCTCACGGCAGGCGAACGTCGACGCATCCCGATCGACTTCGACGGCCTCACCCTCGTCGCCTTTCGTCCGGAGGAGTTCATGGAAGATGTGGAAGCGCCTTTCTGAGCTGATTCCCAACGCCTGGGGAATCGCAAGGGCAATCACAACCACGTAAGTGAGAAGGGCGCGGCCGAGCTGCGCCGCCACCGGGGCATCGACTGACTTTTCCGGAACCGGTGTCAGACGGACCGGGACGGGTCCTGTGGCGGGAGTCGCGCGGTCGCCCCACCCTGCAGAGCGGCCCTGCCCTTTTCCTCACCCCTCGGAGGAATAGCCACGACCAACCCGGCGCCCTCGCGGACGATCGCACGGCAGTCCGCGAAGTGACGCGCGGTCTCGGCGCGCCACTTCGGCAGGTCGTGTGGCCTCACCGGTGACCGCCCCAGGGTGCGGCCAGCGACGGCTCCGCGGACCAACTCGGCGCTGTCGGAGGGGGAGGGCGGGAACTTCGCTGCGCTCCGCGGCACGGATCATTTCGGTCGGAGGTCGGAGGTCGGTCAGGGAGGGCCGGACCTCCCCCGCTCGCGCGGGGAACACGCTCAGAGGGCCCTCACAGCCGCGGAGCACGACGGACCACCCCCGCTCGCGCGGGGAACACGGGGAAGACCCGGCCGCCGAAGGAGGCCCCGACGGACCACCCCCGCTCGCGCGGGGAACACGTGAAGCGCCACATGCTGGCGTTCTACAAGCGAGGACCACCCCCGCTCGCGCGGGGAACACTCCGCCCGCAGGTCCGCCGGGATAGGCAGGTGCGGACCACCCCCGCTCGCGCGGGGAACACGGTGCGGGGAATGATCGGCCACCGCCCCAACGCGGACCACCCCCGCTCGCGCGGGGAACACGGTTTGACCTGCAGGGCCTTGTACTCCCAGCCCGGACCACCCCCGCTCGCGCGGGGAACACCCCTGCCCCGACTCCGCAGCCATCCCCGCGGGCGGACCACCCCCGCTCGCGCGGGGAACACACGCAGTCACACCGCGGATGCCGGGCGAAGCCCGGACCACCCCCGCTCGCGCGGGGAACACAGCCGCTCCAGCTCCTCCACCGTGCGCGGCATCGGACCACCCCCGCTCGCGCGGGGAACACGCGATCGTGGCGGTGGCGATGACGATCCGCTGCGGACCACCCCCGCTCGCGCGGGGAACACATCTGCGGCAGCCCCCGGAACCACACCGCGGCCGGACCACCCCCGCTCGCGCGGGGAACACCTGCCCCCGACCTCCCGGACCGCCTCACCGCCGGACCACCCCCGCTCGCGCGGGGAACACGAATCCTGGGGACGCAAGTCGTCTCGAACCAGCGGACCACCCCCGCTCGCGCGGGGAACACTGCCGATCCCGTGCCGGCCGGCCCCGGGAACCCGGACCACCCCCGCTCGCGCGGGGAACACCGATGGACTGGCGCATCCCGATCGCCACGGGCCGGACCACCCCCGCTCGCGCGGGGAACACGTGACCGCGAGCAGCTGTTGAGCGAGATGGGTCGGACCACCCCCGCTCGCGCGGGGAACACGCCGCCTTGGCGCTCTTGGAGCGGCGTTCGCGCGGACCACCCCCGCTCGCGCGGGGAACACACGGTCACGCCATCGGCCGTGATCGCGTCGCTCGGACCACCCCCGCTCGCGCGGGGAACACGTGTCGGTCGTGTCGGTCGGCGGACCACCCCCGCTCGCGCGGGGAACACTGGGCCGCGGCCGAGGGCGTCATCTACAGCACCGGACCACCCCCGCTCGCGCGGGGAACACGTACCCCTTCCGGCCCGCTCATCCCCCGCCCCCGGACCACCCCCGCTCGCGCGGGGAACAC
>NZ_VKHS01000759.1 GCF_014141525.1 Streptomyces calidiresistens | reverse complement strand
CCCCCGGGAGGGGGCGCCGCTCCCCGGAAGGACCCCCGAGCGGGCCTCCGAGATGCGCGCCAGGACGACCGAGGCACCCACCGTGCTCGCCGTGATCCCCGCCCGCGGCGGATCCAAGGGCGTGCCGGGCAAGAACCTCGCCCCGGTCGGCGACGTGCCGCTGGTGGCCCGGGCCGTGCGCGCCTGCCGGGCGGCCCGCCTGGTCACCGCGACCGCGGTGTCCACCGACGACCCCGGCATCGCCGCCGCCGCCCGCGCCGCCGGCGCCGAGGTGATCGAGCGCCCCCCGAACATCTCCGGGGACACCGCCACCAGCGAGGCCGCCCTGCTGCACGCCCTGGACGCGTACGAGGAGCGGCACGAGACCACGGTGGACGTGGTGCTGCTGGTGCAGTGCACCAGCCCGTTCATCACCGCCGCGGAGGTGGACGGGGTCGCCTCGGCCGTCGTCGACGGCGCCGACACCGCGCTGACCGTGGCGCCGTTCCACGGCTTCCTGTGGCGCGAGGCCGCCGCCCGCCCCGCCGGCGGGTCGGCCGGCGGCGGCGCCCACGGCGTCAACCACGACAAGGCGTACCGCCCGCGCCGCCAGGACCGGCCGCTGGACCTGCTGGAGACCGGCACCGCCTACGCCATGCGCGCCGACGGGTTCCGGGCCGAACGCCACCGCTTCTTCGGCCGCACCGAACCGGTGCGCACCGACCCCGCCCGGGTGCTGGAGATCGACGATCCCCACGACCTGGCCCGCGCCCGGGCCCTGGCCCCGCTGCTGGACGGCACCGAGTCGTCCGCACCCCCCGCGCCCCCGCGGCCCGTGCGGGGCCGGTTGCCGCGCCGCGACGACATCGACGCGGTCGTACTCGACTTCGACGGCACCCAGACCGATGACCGGGTGTACGTCGACTCCGACGGACGGGAGACGGTCGCCGTGCACCGCGGCGACGGCCTGGGCATCGCCGCCCTGCGCCGCGCCGGGCTGCCGCTGCTGATCCTGTCCACGGAGGAGAACCCGGTCGTGGCCGCCCGGGCGCGCAAGCTGCGCGTCCCGGTGCTGCACGGCATCGACCGGAAGGACCTCGCCCTCAAGCAGTGGTGCGAGGAGCAGGCCGTCGCGCCGGAGCGGGTGCTCTACGTCGGCAACGACGTCAACGACCTGCCCTGTTTCGACCTGGTCGGTTGGCCCGTGGCCGTCGCCGACGCCCGGGACGCGGTGCTGGCCGCGGCCCGCACCGTCACCGCCGCCCCGGGTGGGGCCGGCGCGATCCGCGAGATCGCCTCGTGGATCCTCGGAAAGGAACTCATCCCGTCATGACCGCACACCTCTCCCCGGCCGCCCCGTCGAGCCCCCGGATCCGCACCCTCGGCGACCGCGAGGTGGGCCCGGGCCGCCCGGTCTACGTCACCGGCGAGATCGGCATCAACCACAACGGCGACCTGGAGAACGCCTTCGCGCTGATCGACGCCGCCGTCGAGGCCGGCTGCGACGCCGTGAAGTTCCAGAAGCGCACCCCGGAGATCTGCACCCCGCGCGACCAGTGGGACATCGAGCGGGACACCCCCTGGGGCCGGATGACCTACATCGACTACCGCCACCGCGTGGAGTTCGGCGAGGACGAGTACCGCGCCATCGACGAGTACTGCACCAAGCGCGGCATCCACTGGTTCGCCTCCCCGTGGGACACCGAGGCCGTCGCCTTCCTGGAGAAGTTCGACGTCCCCGCCCACAAGGTGGCCTCCGCCTCGCTGACCGACGACGAGCTGCTGCGCGCCCTGCGCGCCACCGGCCGCACGATCATCCTGTCCACCGGCATGTCCACCCCGGAGCAGATCCGGCACGCCGTGGAGGTCCTGGGCAGCGGCAACATCCTGCTGTGCCACGCCACCAGCACCTACCCCGCCAGGGCGGAGGAGCTGAACCTGCGGATGATCCACACCCTGCAGGCCGAGTACCCGAACGTGCCGATCGGCTACTCCGGTCACGAGACCGGCCTGCAGACCACCCTCGCGGCGGTCGCCCTGGGCGCCGTCTTCGTCGAGCGCCACATCACCCTGGACCGCGCGATGTGGGGCTCCGACCAGGCCGCCTCGGTGGAGCCGCAGGGCCTCTCCCGCCTGGTGCGCGACATCCGCACCATCGAGGAGTCCCTGGGCGACGGCGTGAAGCGGGTCTACGACAGCGAGCTGGGCCCGATGAAGAAGCTGCGCCGCGTCAAGGGCGAGGTCGCCGAGCGGGCCGAGCGCACCGCCGACGCCGAGCCGGCCGGCGTCTGATCCCGCCGGGCCCCCGGAACCCGCCGCCGGTCGCCGCGCCCGCGGCGACCGGCGGGGCGGGGGCCCTCGACACCGGGCGGGACGGTCCGCCCGACGGGGAGCGGGACGCGATGACGGACGGGAGCGGGGACAGTGCGACAGACGGGTCCGGCGGCCACACCGGCGCGCCCGGCACGGCCGACACCACCGCCACTCCGGCGGTCGGGGCCGGAACGGTCGGATTCGGGGCGGGGAGCCCTCCGGTGACGGCCGCCCCCGGCGTGGCGCCGACACCGGACGCCCCCGAGCCCGTGCCGGTACCCGCCGCCC
>NZ_VKHS01000758.1 GCF_014141525.1 Streptomyces calidiresistens | reverse complement strand
CCCGCACCCCCCTCCGCACCCGTTCCCCCGGGGGACGGGGGCCCGTTCGGGTGCCCCGTCGTTTCCTGCCGGTGGTCGCCACCCTCGTCGTCTTCGTGCTCACGTTCGGCGCCGGATCCCTGCGCTACGAGGGCTTCGCCTCCGGCCAGGTCGTCGCGAACCTGTTCGTGGACAACGCCTTCCTCATCGTGCTGGCCGTCGGGATGACCTTCGTCATCCTCACCGGGGGCATCGACCTCTCCGTCGGGGCGGTCGCCGCCCTGGCCACCATGATCGCCGCCGCCGGTCTCCAGGCCGGTTGGCCCCTGTGGTCCGTGGTCCTCGCGGCTCTCGCCACCGGTGGCACCCTCGGTCTCCTGATGGGCCTGGTCATCCATCACTTCGGGGTACAGCCCTTCATCGTCACCCTGGCGGGCATGTTCCTGGCCCGGGGGCTGTGCTTCCTCATCAGTGTGGAGTCGGTCTCCATCCGGGACCCCGCCTTCCGCGACCTCGCGACCGCCACGATCCACCTGCCCGGGGACATCGTGGTGACCCCCGCGGTGATCATCGCCCTGGTCGTGGTCGCGGTCGCGGCGCACGTGCTGCACCGCACCCGCTTCGGGCGCACCGTGTACGCCGTGGGGGGAAGCGAGTCCTCCGCGCGCCTGATGGGCCTGGCCACCGGCCGGGCCAAGGTGGGCGTCTACGCGGTGAGCGGTCTCTGCTCGGCCCTGGGCGGCCTCCTGTTCGGCCTCTACATGCTCTCCGGCTACGGCCTGCACGCGGTGGGCATGGAACTGGACGTCATCGCCGCCGTGGTGATCGGTGGAACACTGCTGGCGGGAGGCTCCGGGTACGTGGCCGGTTCGGTGCTGGGCGTCCTGGTGCTGGGCACCGTTCAGACCGTCATCTCCTTCGAGGGAACGCTCAGTTCCTGGTGGACCCGCATCGTCATCGGCGTCCTGCTGCTCTCCTTCATCCTTCTCCAACGGATCATGGTCGGCCGATCCTCCGCCGGGACGGGATGATCCTCCGTCAAACGCCCGTTCCGCCCCCGCCCGCCGCGGTCACCGCGGCGGGCGGGGGCAGGGGTTCTCAGCCCTTCCGGGCCTCCCTCAGCGTGTCGCGCAGCGCGAAGAAGGCGGGCTTCCGGACGAAGTTCTCGGTCATCACCGTGGCGGAACCCTCACCCTCGAAGAAGGTGGGGACCCAGGAGTACTTGTCGGTGAAGCCCCAGATGGTGAAGGAGTTGCAGCCCTCCACGGCCAGGCACGCCGAGAGCGCCCGGTCGTAGTACTCGGCCTGCTGCACCAGCTGCGCCTTGGTGGGCCGGCCGCTCGCCGGCAGGTCCATGCGCACATCCAGCTCGGTGACGGCGGTCTCCAGACCGAGTTCGTCGAACCGCTGCAGGTTCCGCTCCAGATCGCCGGGGAAACCGTAGCGCGTGCTCAGGTGACCCTGGACGGCGAAGCCGTGCACGGGCACGCCCTCCGCGAGCAACTCCTGCACGAGCGCGTAGTAGGCGTCGCTCTTGGCGTTGACGCTCTCCACGTTGTAGTCGTTGAAGAAGAGCTTCGCCTCCGGGTCGGCCTCGTGCGCCCAGCGGAAGGCGTCCGCGACGATGCCCGGCCCGAGCTCCCGGATCCAGATGTTCTCCCGGGTGCGCAGCTGCCCCTCCTCGTCGAAGATCTCGTTCGCCACGTCCCACTGCTGGATCCGACCGGCGTAACGGCCGACGACGGTGGTGATGTGGTCGCGCAGGATCTCGCGCAGTTCATCGGCGGTGAAGTCGCCCTCCTCCAGCCACTCCGGGTTCTGACTGTGCCACAGGAGGGTGTGCCCGCGCACGACCTGACGGTGACGCTCGGCGAAGTCGATGATGGCGTCGGTCTCCTCGAAGCGGTACCGGTCCCGCTCGGGGTGGATGAAGTCCCACTTCATCTGGTTCTCGGGGGAGACCGAGTTGAACTGCTTACCGAGAATCTTCCGGTACTTCTTGTCGAAGGTGAAGGGGTCCGGGTAGTCCTGCTCGAGGTGGTGCCCCCCGCCCGCCACGGCCGTGCCCACGTGGAAGCCGTCCGGCGCGGCCCAGCGCAGCCGGTCGAACTTGGCGTGGGAGTGGGGCGGGAGCTTGATGTTGACGTGGGGGACGGGCCGGTGGTCGGGCCGCGGTGCGGCCATGGCCGGGGAGGCCGCCAGGGGCAGGGCCAGGGCGGTGGTCGCCAGGGCGGCGACGGCGAAACGCACGGATCTCATCGGGGTCTCTCACCTTTGGTCGACTGGTCCGAAAGTTTTCGGAGCTTTCCCGAAAGTTCGAGTCACGGACGTTAGGGTCTTCCGGGCGAGGCGTCAACGGGTTGCGCACGGATACGCGGAAGCTTTCCCTCCGGGCACCCGGCCGCAGGGCGATCCCCCCTCACCCCGGGGCGGCTGCGCCGGCGTTCACGGATCCACCCCCGGAACCCGCCGGGGCGGGCCCGTGATCCGGTGACCCCTCGGCCCCCATATCACCGAGGAATACGGGACTACCGCCCCTCGGGTGAGGTGGTGTTCTCCGGCGGGGGATTCTCCGGAAGCCTCCCCGAAACCCCCTCCGAC
>NZ_VKHS01000757.1 GCF_014141525.1 Streptomyces calidiresistens | reverse complement strand
GCCGTCCCCTTGCCCGACACCGACACCGACACCGACGGCCGGGGCGGCATCCCCTCCCGGGACCGGACCGCCCACGGGCGGCTCAGGGAACTGGCCGACCGCCACGGGGCCTCCTACCGACTCATCGAGCACCCCCCGGAGGGGCGCACCGAGGTGGCCAGCGCCCTGCGCGGACACGCCCTGGCGCGCAGCGCCAAGTCCCTGGTCGTGGTGGTGCGGCCGAACAAACGGACCCGCCGGTACGTGCTCGCCGTCATCCCCGGCGACCGGCGCCTGGACCTGTGCCGGGTCGCGGAATGCGCCGGCGGGCGCAGGGCCGGCTTCGCCGACCGCGAGACCGCCGAGCGACTCGCCGGCTCGGTCAGCGGCTCGATCATCCCTTTCTCCTTCCACCCCGACCTCGAATTGATCGTCGAGGAGGACCTGTTGCGCGGCGACACCCTGTACTTCAACGCCGCCCGGCTCGACCTGTCGATGGCACTGGCCACCGAGGACTATCTGCGGATGGCGCGTCCGCGCACCGAACGAATCGCGGAACCCGTCGGTCCCTGACCGCCGGAACGCCGTCGAGGCCGGGGTATCCGCCGCATTTCAGGAACCTGCAGGGACTTCCGCCCCCACACCCGTACCGCTTTAGCATCACGGGGCAGCGGTGGCGGCAATTCTCGATGACATATCCGAACCGTGGCCCGCCACCGGGCCGCCGGAAAAGCAACGGAGGCCGAGCACGTGGCCACACCCATGATCGAGGCAATAGAGGTAACGAAGTCGTTCGGCGACGTCGCCGCTTTGGACGGCGTGAACGTCTCCGTCCCCGAGGGTTCGATCCACGGCCTGCTGGGACACAACGGCGCCGGCAAGACCACCCTGGTCAACATCTTCTCCACCCTGCTCGAACCGACCGCCGGCACCGCCCGGATCCGCGGCCTCGACGTGACCGCCGAGCCGCAGCAGGTCCGCCGCTGCATCGGGCTGACCGGACAGTTCGCCTCGGTGGACGAGCAGCTCTCCGGACGGGACAACCTCGTCCTGATCGCCCGCCTGCTCGGCGCGACCAAACGTCAGGCCCGGACCCGCGTGGACGAACTGCTGGAGCTGTTCGAACTCTCCGACGCCGCCGGGCGACCGGTCTCCCAGTACTCGGGCGGCATGCGCAGACGACTGGACATCGCCGCCAGCCTCGTCGGATCACCACAGGTCATCTTCCTCGACGAGCCCACGACCGGCCTGGACCCGACCTCCCGGCTCGGGGTGTGGGAGATCGTGAAGCGACTGGCCAAGGACGGCGTGTCCGTACTGCTCACCACCCAGTACCTCGAGGAGGCCGACCGTCTCTGCGACCGGATCACCCTCCTGTCCAAGGGCAGGGTCATCGCGGAGGGCACGCCCGGCGAGCTCAAGGCCGACGTCGGCCAACGCATGGTGACCGTGACGCTGCCGACGGAAACCGGGGTGCCCGGCGCGGTGAAGGCGCTGGAGGACACCGGCATCCGCGCGATCCCCCAGGAGTCCGGTACCACCATCAGCGTCCCGGTCACCGCCTCCGCGGACCTCGCCGCCATCGTGCGCACCCTGAACGAGGCGGGCACCGAGATCACCGAACTCGGCTTCTCCGAGCCGACCCTGGACGACGTCTACCTGCGGCTGACCCGGGAACCCACCGGGAAGTCGGTGCCCGCGTGACCGTCCCGACCATTCCCACCGAAGAAGGAGAGCACCGATGACGGTCATCGAGGCCGAGGCCGGCCGGCGGACAGGGCCGGCCGACCGGGGGCACCCGTCCGAACAGTGGGGCACCAGCGGGCTGATCTCCCAGACCGCCGCCCTCACCGGCCGCTCGATCCGGCCCTACCTGCAAACCGGCGTGCTCGTCGTCACCTTCGTCGAGCCGCTGGTCATGCTGCTGATGTTCGCCGGCGTGTTGAAGGTGCTGGGCGACGCGCCCGGCATGCCGACCGACATGGCCTACATCGACAACCTGGCCCCCGCCATCATGATCATCACCGCGGTCGCGGCCGGCGCCCAGGCGGGCAACGGTCTCATCAACGACCTGCGCAACGACGTGATCACCCGCTTCCACACCCTGCCGATCAACCGGTTCAGCGTGCTGCTGGCCAGGAGCTTCGCCGACGGGACCCGGGCGCTCTACCAGCTGATCGCGGTCGCGGTCCTGGCCGCGCTGTTCTTCGGCTTCGCGCCCCCCGGCGGAATCGCGGGCGTGGTGGGCTCGATCCTCATGAGCCTGCTCGTCGGCTGGTCCATGAGCTGGATCTTCATCGCCATGGCCGCGGTGCTGCGCAACGGCGACGTGCTGCGCATGATCACCACCCTGATGACCTTCCCGCTCCTCTTCGCCTCCAACGCCTTCGTCCCGCCGGAGTCGATGCCAACCTGGCTCCGGGTGATCGCCCAGGCCAATCCCATCTCCTACGCCAACGACGCCACGCGCAGCATGGTCGCCGGCACCATCACCCTCACGGAACTGCTCGCCACCCTCGTCGCGTGCCTCGCCCTGGTGTGCGTCTGCGCGCCGATCGCGAAGCGCTCGTTCCGGGTGATGTGACCCCCGCCCCCCCCCCCCCCC
>NZ_VKHS01000756.1 GCF_014141525.1 Streptomyces calidiresistens | reverse complement strand
GCCCCCGACCACCCGCGGGTCCCCGCCGGACGTCCGGTGATCGACCCCACCACCGAGGAGACCCTCGCCGTCGTCCCCGACACCGACCCCGCCGCCGTGGACGACGCGGTGGCCCGGGCGGACGCGGCCGGCGCCCGCTGGGCCGCGCTCGCCCCCGCCGACCGGGCCCGCGCGCTGCGGCGTTTCGCCGACGTCGTGGACGGGCATCTGGACGAACTGGCGGCCCTGGAGACGGCCGAGGCCGGACACCCGGTCGCCGCCGCCCGCCGGGAGGCCGAACAGGTCCGCGACCTGCTGGAGTACGCGGCCGGGGGAGTGGAGCGGCTGACCGGGCGACAGATCCCCGTCGCCGGCGGGACGGCCGTGACGTTCGCCGAACCCCTCGGTGTGGTCGCGGTCATCGCACCGTGGAACTTCCCCCTGCCCATCGCCGCATGGGGCGCGGCCCCGGCGCTGGCGGCGGGCAACGCGGTCCTCCTCAAGCCCGCCGAGCAGACCCCGCTGACCGCGCTCCGCCTGGCCGAACTCGCCTCGGAGGCCGGGCTCCCGGAGGGCCTGTTCCGGACCCTGCCGGGAGCGGGCGCCGTGACCGGGGAGGCCCTGGTGGACCACCCCGGGGTCGCCAAGGTCGTCTTCACCGGCTCCACCGCCGTGGGGCGCCGGATCATGGCCCGCTGCGCCGGCACCGTCAAGCGCCTCACCCTCGAACTGGGCGGGAAGAGCCCCATGGTCGTCTTCGCGGACGCGGATCTGGAACGCGCCGCCGCCTCGGCCCCCGGCGCGTTCCTCGACAACGCCGGCCAGGACTGCTGCGCCCGCTCCCGGATCCTGGTCCAGAAGGAGGTCCGGGACCGTTTCCTGGAACTCCTGGAACCCGCCGTGCGGGCGGTCCGGGTCGGGGACCCCCGCGACCCGGACACCGACATGGGCCCCCTGATCTCGGCCGCCCACCGCGAACGCGTCGCCGGACTGGTGCCCACCGACACGCCCGCGCTGGTGCGCGGCGCGGTGCCGGAGGGGCCCGGTTTCTGGTACCCCGCGACCGTCCTGGCCGAGGAGCGGGCCCCGGAACGGGCCCGCACCGAGGAGATCTTCGGCCCCGTCACGGTGATCGGCACCTTCACCGACGAGGACGATGCCGTTCGCCTGGCCAACGACACCCCCTACGGCCTCTCCGGGTCGATCTGGACCCGGGACGCCGCCCGGGCCCTGCGCGTCTCGCGGGGCATCCGGGCGGGCAACCTGTCGGTCAACTCCAACAGCAGCGTCCGCCCCACCACGCCGTTCGGCGGGTTCAAGCAATCCGGTCTCGGCAGGGAGTTGGGCCCGGACGCGCTGGCCGCCTTCACCGAGACCAAGACCGTCTTCATCGACACCGCCCACTGACCCGACCCCGCCCCGCGCCGCTGCGCCGGCACCACCGCACCCCGGGAGAGAACCGTGACCGACCCCGTCCTGGACGCCGGCGAGCCCGCCGAGCCGACCGACCCCGCCGGCACCGGTGTCGTCGATGCCCGCGAATCCACCGCGCCCGAGCCGGTGCCCGGCTCGGCGCCCTCCGGCATGCCGGTGTGCCGGCGCCTGGTGGATCGGGTCGCCGTGGTCACCGGGGCGGGCAGCGGCATCGGTCTCGCCTCCGTGCGCCGCCTCGCAGCGGAGGGGGCCCGGGTCGTGTGCGCCGATATCGACGAGGCGGCCGGCCGGGCGGCGGCCGACGAGGTGGACGGCCTCTTCGTGCGCGTCGACGTCACCGACCGGGAGGAGGTCGAGCGGATGTTCGCCACGGTGGTGGACACCTGTGGCTCGGTCGACTTCTCCTTCCACAACGCGGGCATCTCCCCGCCCGAGGACGATTCGATCCTGACCACCGAACCCGACGCCTGGCAGCGCGTCCAGCAGGTCAACCTCACCTCGATCTACCTGTGCTGTCGGGCCGTGCTGCCCCACATGCGCCGGCAGGGGCGGGGCTCGATCCTCAACACCGCATCCTTCGTGGCGGTCATGGGCGCGGCCACCTCCCAGATCTCCTACACCGCCTCCAAGGGAGGGGTGTTGGCGATGTCCCGCGAACTCGGGGTGCAGTTCGCGCGCGAGGGCATCCGGGTCAACGCGCTGTGCCCCGGCCCGGTCAACACCCCGCTGCTCACCGAACTCTTCGCCAAGGACCCCGAGCGCGCCGCCCGTCGCCTGGTCCACATCCCCGCCGGGCGGTTCGCCGAGCCCGAGGAGATCGCGGCGGCGGTCGCGTTCCTCGCCAGCGACGACTCCTCCTTCGTCAACGCCACCGGATTCCTGGTGGACGGCGGCATCGCGGGGGCGTACGTCACACCGGTGTGAGGACCGGCTCGCGGCCCCTCCCGGGGGAGGAGCCGCCCCGCGGTTTAGGGTGCCCGGGTGACCACCATCCGGTTCGTCGACGACCCGCCGGGGGATCGGGGGGCCCCGGGGCTCCCGATCCCGACCACCCGCCCGGCGGAGGTGCCGGAATGGCGTGCCGCCCCGCCGTCGGCCGGCGACACGCTCGCCGCGGGGGTGACGTCGGGGACGGGAGTCCCCGACACGGTCGCCCCGCCGCTCCCGGCCCACCACCC
>NZ_VKHS01000755.1 GCF_014141525.1 Streptomyces calidiresistens | reverse complement strand
GGGCGGGGCCACGGGGGCTCCCGTCGGCCCCGGTGGAGGGCGGGGCGAACCGACCGGCCGGACGCGAGGGCCGACCGGTCGGGCCGATGGTCCCGGCCGGCCGGAAACCACCGGTGCCGCGCGTCCCGGGTCGCCGTTCGTCGGCCGTTCGGCGCACCGTCCGCCCGTTCGGCGCGAACCCGACGACCGTTCGGCGCATCCCGCCGGCACTGGGCGATCGAGCCGGTACGGGACGGTGCGGTGGGGGAGTGACCTTCCTTACATTCCCCGAACGCCCCGGGCGTTCACCCGGCGGAAACACAACGCACTCCTGGAGCCGGTCATGACGACGACGCATACCGCCCCCGAGGCCACCGACCCACCACCGGGCGGCGACCTGAGGTCCCGCTCGATCACCATGCACGAGGACCCCCGCTTCATCGACCTGCGCCGCCGCCTGGTGCGGTTCGTCGCCCCGATGAGCATCGCCTTCATGGCGTGGTACCTGCTGTACGTGATCATGTCCGCCTTCGCGCGCGACGTGCTCGCGACCACCGTGGTGGGGAACGTCAACATCGCCCTGGTCTTCGGGGTTCTGCAGTTCGTCACCACCTTCGGCATCGCCGTGTGGTACGCCCGCTACGCCGGTCGCCGTCTCGACCCGCTCGCCGACGAACTGCGCGGTGAGCTGGAGGCCGGCCCGGCCGGTGCCGCCGACGGCGCAGCGCGGACGGCCGGGGCCGCCGCTCCCGCCGCCGCTTCCCCCGCCGGCACCGCCGAGCGCTCCGACGACTCCGGGGAGGCCCGCTCGTGAACGGCGTCCAGATCGCCCAGGCCGGCGAGGGCCGGCTGATCACCGTCCTGCTCTTCACCCTGATGATCGCCCTGACCCTGGGCATCACCCTGTGGGCCAGCCGGCAGGTCAAGTCCGCCACCGACTTCCACTCCGGCGGGCGCGGCTTCTCCGGGATGCAGAACGGCTTCGCCATCGGCAGCGACTACATGTCGGCCGCCTCCTTCCTCGGCATCGCCGGCATGATCGCCCTCTTCGGCTACGACGGGTTCCTGTACTCCATCGGCTTCCTCGTCGCCTGGCTGGTCGCGCTCCTGCTCGTCGCCGAGCTGCTGCGGAACTCCGGCCGCTACACCATGGCGGACGTGCTCTCCTACCGGATGCGGCAGCGCCCGGTGCGGACCGCCGCCTCGGTCTCCACCCTCACCGTCTCGATCTTCTACCTGCTGGCGCAGATGGTCGGCGCCGGCGCCCTGATCGCCCTGCTGCTGGGCATCCAGCCCGGTGAGACCTACCTCGGCATGAGCGCCGAGACTGCCAAGATCGCGGGCATCGTGGTCGTCGGCATCCTGATGATCGTCTACGTGACCTTCGGCGGCATGAAGGGCACCACCTGGGTGCAGATCGTCAAGGCGGTCATGCTCATGGGCGGCGCCGCCCTGCTGACCGTGATGGTGCTCGCCGTCTACGGCTTCAACTTCGGCGCCCTGATGAACGACGCGGCACAGGCCAGCGGCGTCGGCAGCTCCTTCCTGGAACCCGGCCAGCGGTACGGCGTCGAGGTCGCCGGCGACGCCTGGCAGACCATGGTCAACAAGCTGGACCTGATCAGCCTCGGCCTCGCGCTGGTGCTGGGCACCGCCGGTCTGCCGCACATCCTGATCCGCTTCTACACCGTCCCGGACTCCAAGGCGGCCCGGAAGTCGGTCAACTGGGGCATCGGCCTCATCGGCTCCTTCTACCTGATGACCCTGGTGCTGGGCTTCGGCGCCGCGGCCCTGGTCGGCCGGGACGCCATCGTCGCGCAGAACGCGGCCGGCAACACCGCGGCCCCGCAGCTGGCCGAGGAGGTCGGCGTCCACTTCGGCGGCAGCCTGCTGGGCGCGATCATGCTGGCGCTCATCGCCGCCGTGGCCTTCGCCGCGATCCTGTCCACCGTCGCGGGTCTGACCATCGCCTCCTCGTCCTCCCTCGCCCACGACCTGTACAACAACGTGATCCGGCGCGGGAAGGCGAGCGAGAAGGAGGAGATCAAGGTCGCGCGACTGGCCGCCTTCGGCGTCGGCGTCGCCGCGATCGTCCTGGCGATCTTCGCGCAGAACCTCAACGTGGCCTTCCTGGTGGCCCTGGCCTTCGCCATCGCCGCCTCGGCCAACCTGCCCACGGTGCTGCTGAGCCTGTTCTGGAAGCGGTTCAACACCACCGGGGCCCTGGCCGGCATCTACGGCGGTCTGGCGAGCGCGCTGATCCTGGTGTTCTTCTCGCCGGTGGTCTCCGGCAAGGTGGACGCGAACGGCAACAGCCTCTCGCTCTTCCCCGCCGGCGTGGACTTCGCCTGGTTCCCGCTGGAGAACCCCGGCCTGGTCTCCATCCCCCTCGGCCTGCTGTGCGCGGTGGTCGGCACCCTCCTGTCCAAGGAGACCGACCCCGGCCGCTTCGCCGAGCTCCAGGTCCGCGCCCTCACCGGCGCCGGCGCGGAGGGGGCCTCCAAGCACTGAGAACCCCTCCCCCCGGATCGCGCGGGTCCCGCCGGGCCCGCGCGGTCCCGCGGCGGGGGGACCGGGGTCCGGATCGGTGAAGACCCCTCGCCGTCCGTCCCCCACCCCGGTCC
>NZ_VKHS01000754.1 GCF_014141525.1 Streptomyces calidiresistens | reverse complement strand
GGCCGGGCGGGGTCCACGGTGATACAGCCGGGCAGCAGGAACAGGCAGGCGACGGTGGCCGGGAGCTTGCGGATCACGTCCGGGTCCAACGACGGTGTCCCCGTGGGGTGACGGGACGCGCCGGGCGGGGGGCGGGGAACCACCCGGAAGGCCCGGGTAGCATCGTCGGCACCATGGAACGCACGCCTGTTGTCGAGAGCTTTGTGGCCGTCGGGGACTCCTTCACCGAGGGCATGTCGGACGCGCTGCCCGGGGGCGGGTACCGCGGGTGGGCCGACCTGTTGGCCGACCGTCTGGCCGGGGAGCACGCGGGGTTCCGGTACGCCAATCTGGCCGTGCGGGGAAAGCTGATCGGGCAGATCGCGGACGAGCAGGTGGACCGCGCGGCGGCGATGCGTCCCGATCTCGTCTCGCTGGTGGGCGGGTTGAACGACGTGCTGCGACCGCGCTGCGACCAGGCCCGGGTGCACGCCCGGCTGGAGGAGGCGGTGGAGCGGCTGGCCCCGGCCTGCGGGCGCCTGCTGCTGATGCGCAGTCCGGGCCGGCGGGGTCCGGTGCTGGAGCGCTACCGGGGGCGCATGGAGGCGCTGTTCGAGCACATCGAGGATCTCGCGGCCCGGCACGGCGCGCTGGTGGTGGACCTGTACGGGGCGCCGGTGCTGGGCGACCCGCGGTTGTGGGCGGACGACCGGTTGCACCTGACCGCGGAGGGGCACCGTCGGGTGGCCGAGGCGGTGTGGCAGGCATTGGGGTATCCGGCGCGGGAGGAATGGCACACACCGCTGCCGGAGGCGGTGCTTCCGGCGTGGACGGCACGTCGGCGGGCGGATCTGCGGTTCGCCCGCCGACACCTGTTGCCGTGGGTCGGTCGCCGTCTGACCGGTCGGTCGTCGGGGGACGGGAGGCCGCCCAAACGCCCGGAACTGCTGCCGGTGGACGTGGAACCGGACCACGTGACGGACCGGTGGTGAGGCCGGGCGGTCGGGGACGCCCGGGACCCCGGCGACCTCGTAGAATCCGGGTGTGACACAGAAGCCGCAGATCCCCAACGTCCTGGCCGCCCGCTACGCCTCCCCCGAGATGGCCCGTCTGTGGTCCCCGGATCACAAGATCGTCCTGGAGCGGCGGCTGTGGCTGGCCGTGCTCAGGGCCCAGCGGGATCTCGGGGTGGAGGTCCCCGATGGCGTGGTCGAGGACTACGAGCGGGTGCTGGAGCGGGTGGACACCGACTCGATCGCGGAGCGGGAGCGGGTCACCCGGCACGACGTGAAGGCCCGCATCGAGGAGTTCAACGCGTTGGCCGGGCACGAGCACGTGCACCGGGCGATGACCTCGCGGGACCTGACGGAGAACGTGGAGCAGCTGCAGGTCCGCAGCGCGCTGGAGCTGGTGCGGGATCGCACCCTGGCGGTGCTGGCGCGCATGGTGCGGCTGGCGACCGAGCACGCCGAGCTGGTGGTCGTGGGGCGTTCGCACAACGTGCCGGCGCAGGCGACCACGTTGGGCAAGCGGTTCGCCTCGGCGGCGGAGGAACTGCTGCTGGCCCACCGGCGGGTGGAGGAGTTGCTGTCCCGTTACCCGTTGCGCGGCATCAAGGGGCCGGTGGGCACGGCCGGTGACATGCTCGATCTGCTGGACGGGGACGCCGGACGGTTGGAGGAACTGGAGGGGCGGGTCGCGGCCCACCTGGGTTTCGAGCGGGTGATGACGTCGGTGGGCCAGGTCTACCCGCGCTCGCTGGACTGGGAGGTGGTCACCGCCCTGGTGCAGTTGGCGGCGGCGCCGTCCTCGCTCGCCACGACGATCCGGTTGATGGCCGGGCAGGACCTGGTGACCGAGGGGTTCCGGCCGGGGCAGGTGGGATCCTCCGCCATGCCGCACAAGATGAACACCCGTTCCTGTGAGCGGATCAACGCGTTGGCGGTGGTGTTGCGCGGGCACGCCGTGATGGTGGGCGAGCTGGCGGGCACCCAGTGGAACGAGGGTGACGTCTCCTGCTCGGTGGTGCGGCGGGTGGCGCTGCCCGACGCCTTCCTGGCGTTGGACGGGCTGTTCGAGACGATGCTCACGGTGCTGGACGAGTTCGGGCCGCACCCGGCGGTGATCGAGCGGGAGCGGGAGCGCTACCTGCCGTTCCTGGCGACGACCGCCTTCCTCACCGCCGCCACCCGGGCGGGGCTGGGGCGGGAGACCGCCCACGAGTTGATCAAGGAGCACGCGGTGGCGACCGCGCTGGCGCTGCGCGAGGGGGCCGCGGAGAACGATCTGGTGGAGCGGATCGCCGGGGACCCCCGGATCCCGCTGGACCGGGACGTGCTGGAGCCGCTGGCCCGTACCCCCCGGGTGGGCAACGCGTCGGCCCAGATCGAGGCCCTGAGCCGGGAGATCGGCAAGGAGGCGGGGGGCGAGGCCGGGCGGTACACCCCGGGCGGCATCATCTGATCCGCCCGGTCCGGCCGCCGGGCGTGTACCGTCCGGCGGCCGGACGGGGTGGCCCCGGTCCCGTCGCACGGAAAGGGCGGGAAAGGTCGGGAAAGGTCGGGAAATGAGGGAAAGAGGGGAAACGGGGGAAAGGGGGAGGCGTGCGGGAAAGGGATGACGGG
>NZ_VKHS01000753.1 GCF_014141525.1 Streptomyces calidiresistens | reverse complement strand
CTCCCCGCCCCCTGGCTCGCCCCGGCCGCCGCGGCCGTGGGGGGCGTCCTGCTGGTCCTGGCGGCGCTGCTCTTCCGTCGGCTCAGGCCCTCGGGGCCCCCGCACCTCCCGCCCCCCTGAGTGCCGTCGCGGCGGCCCGCGCCGCCGCCTCGACGACCGCGATGCCCTCCTCCCGGCCGGCGTGGCCGTCGGAGAGCACCACCATCAGGAGCGGACGGCCGTCCACCGTCACCCGACCGATGCTGTTGATGTCCCACAACCGGGTGTGGCTGCGGGGCAACCAACCGTTCTTCAGACGCGCCTCACCGGGCGCCGCCGGGGTCCCGGGGGCTTGGCGCGGTGCCGCGGGGGACCCCGGTGCCACCGGGGCCGTGGCGCCGACGGCGTCCGGGGAGCCGGCCCCCCTCACGAGTCCCGCCATCGTGCCGGTCCCGCCACCCGGAGGGACCTCCGGCGGGTGGCGGAGGGCGGCGGCCGAGACCCCCCACCGCTGCTCCTCCGAGACCTCGCCCATCAGCTCCTGCACCAGGGTGCGGGAGGCGGGTGACAAGGGTCCCGAGGAGCCGAAGACGATCTGCAGCAGGCGCAGTTGATCGTCCCCGGTGGTCTGGGTCAGACCCCAGTGCCCCCCCTCGCCGCCGACCGTCCCGGTCAGTCCCCACCGGAAGTTCAGGGCGTTGAGCCCCTCCTCGCCCCCGATCAGTCGCCAGAGTCGGTCGGTGGCCGCGTTGTCGCTGTACCGAATCGCCGCGGCGGCGAGGGCCAGTTCCCCGGGATCGGGCTCCCGCCCCTCCTCCTGACGCAGGAACAGCAGCGCCGCCACGATGTTCACCTTGACGATGCTGGCCGTGTCGAAGGAGCCGTCCCCGGCCGAGACCACCGCGCCCGTGCCGGGGTCCATGGCCCGTACCGACAAACGGACCGGGGCGGGCGGGTCGAGGTCGGCGAGCGCCGTCTCCGGACGTGTGTCGGCGCCCCGTTCGCGGAGGGGCCGCGGAGGCGGCGTCTCCGCGCCGCCGGCGCGGGCGGCGAACCGCTCGGGGGACACGGCGTCGGCGGGACCGGTGGTCGGCACGTCCGCGGGACGGGGGGCGCCGCCGATCGCGTCCACGACGGGGGCGCCCCCGGCCGCCGCGCGTCCGTTCCCCTCCACCGGGCCCGGGACCCCACCCGTCGCCGCCATGAGCACCGCTCCCGCCAGACCGACCACGACCGCCGCCGCAGGCACCGCTCGCCGTGTCGGCCGCGACCCCCGTCCCTTCATGGCAGGAGACCGTATCCCGATCCGCGGGTGGTGTCGCCACCGGGTGGGGGGGAACCCGTGACCTCCCGCGCGTCCCGCCCGTCCCGTCCCCGGGTACCCTCGCCGGGTGGCTGCCAAGAACATCCCCCGGTCCCCCTTCGCCGACGACGACGGGAGCGCGGACCCCGCCCTGGCCGCCGCCCTGGAGGCGTGGGCCCGCGACCCGGCCCGGGAACGCGAGGCATTGACCCTGCTGTCCCGGGCACGACTGCTGGTGCCGGTGGTGGCGGTGCTCGGGGAGGCGGAGACCGGCCCGGACGGTCTGCGGCGGGAGAAGAGCAGCGACATGGCGGTCCTCACCCTGGAGCTCCCCAACGGACGCCGGGCCCTGCCGGTCTTCACCTCGCTGGCCTCGCTGGCGGCCTGGCGGGCGGACGCGCGCCCGGTGGCCGTGGCCGCGCCGCAGGCGGTGCGCGCCGCCGTCGCGGAGCGCGCCGACACCCTGGTGGTCGATGTGGCCGGACCGGTCACCAGGGAGGTCACCGGTCCCGGGCTGCGGGCCCTGATGACGGGCGGCAGCCCCGTGGGCGATCCCGCGGTGGGGCGGGCCCTGGCGGCCCTGATCGCCGCCGAGCCGGTGGTGCTCGACGCCCGTCTCGTTCCCGGCGGGGAGGCCGACGGCACGCTGGTCCTGTCCGTCGCGCCGGGGCCGGAGGGCCCGGAGGCGGTGCGCCGACTGGCCGGCGCGGTGGCGGCCGACGGGACGCTGCGCGCCGCCCTGGTCCGGGGTCTGCGGGTGGCGGTGCTCCCGCCGGGTCGGGACCTGCCCGGCGATCCCCTGCCCCCGCCGCCGGACGCCGGTCCGGGGACCGAACCGGACGACGGACGGACCTGATTCCCGTGCCCTCCCGCTGTGCCGCGCCCGACCGGGCGCGGCACAGCGGGACGGATCCGGGGGCCGATCGAGCCGCGGTCAGCCCAACACGGGCCCGGTGTACTTCTCGCCCGGCCCCTGCCCCGGCGCGTCGGGTACGAGGGAGGCCTCCCGGAAGGCGAGCTGCAGGGACTTCAGACCGTCCCGCAGCGGGGCGGCGTGGAAGGAGCTGATCTCGCCCGCGCCGGCGGTGACCAGGCCCGCCAGGGCGGTGATCAGCTTGCGCGCCTCGTCCAGGTCGCGGTGGTCCTCCCCGTCCTCGGCGAGGCCCAGCTTCACGGCGGAGGCGCTCATCAGGTGCACCGCCACGGTGGTGATCACCTCGACCGCCGGCACCTCGGCGAGGGAGGCCTCCCGGAAGGCGAGCTGCAGGGACTTCAGACCGTCCCGCAGCGGGGCGGCGTGGAAGGAGCTGATCTCGCCCGCGCCGGCGG
>NZ_VKHS01000752.1 GCF_014141525.1 Streptomyces calidiresistens | reverse complement strand
CCCCCCGGACGAACCGCCGCCCCGGCGGGCCCGACCGGGCACCGGCTCCCCCGACTCCCCGGGGCCGAAGGCGGACCCGACCGCCGAGGGGTCCCCGACCCGAACCCGCTGGTGCACCGGCACCCGCCTGCTGGTGACCGCCGGCGCGCTGTGGACGGTCTTCCTCGCCCTGCACCTGCTGCTCACCGACCGCTGGTGGCGGTGGCTGGTCGTCGAGGCCACGCCCCCCGTGGCGTTCCTCGTCATCCCCCTGCTGCTGCTCGCCGCGTCCCCCCTGGCCCGGCCGGTGCGCCGGTGGCTGGCGCCGGCCCTCCTGATCCACGTCCTCATCGGTGCCCACCTGACCGGGTACGGGCCGGCCTGGCGCGGTCCGGACACCGACGCGGCGCGGGGGCCGGCGGCGGGCGAGGAGATCAGCGTCTTCTCCTGGAACGCCGACTACTGGGACATGGACGACGACCCCGACGCCTTCCACGCCTTCCTGCGCGAGCAGGACGCCGACGTCTACCTGCTGCAGGAGTACCTGCACTGGGAGGACGAGGACCCGATCCTCATCGACGACACCGAACGGCTGCGCGAGGAGTTCCCCGACCACGAGATCGTCGTGGAGGGCGAGCTGATCACCCTCTCCCGGCTGCCGGTCGTCGCCGTGCACCACCGCGCCGTGCCCGACCGGGAGAACGCCTGGTACTGGGAGGGGAGGAAGACCCAGCGCACCGACGTGCTCGTCGGCGACACCACCCTCTCCCTGTACAACAGCCACCTCCCGGTGCCCTTCCGGGTCGGCGACAACCCGCTCTCCGAGCGCTTCCACTCCTTCCTGGCCGATCAGTTCGACTGGCGCACCCGCGAACTGGAGTGGCTGCGGGAGGACCTGGCGGACAACCCGCACCCGGCGCTGATCACCGGTGACTTCAACTCGCCCTGGATGGGCAGCCTGATCGACCTCGGCCCCGACGTGCGGACGCACACCCCCGAGGGGCGTCTGCTGCCCGCCACCTCCTGGCCGATCGCCGACTACCCGCTGCCCCGCCTCTGGCGGCTGGACTGGCTCTTCACCTCCGGGGACCTCACCCTCACCGGGTACCGCTTCGGCGGGGGCGCGGAGTTCTCCGACCACCGCTCCCAGGAGATCCGCCTGTTGGTGCCCTGAGGGGCGCCGCCCCGACCGGGGCGTCCCCGTCCCCGGCCCCCGATCCATCCGCAGGTCCGCACATCAGCACGTCCCGCACGTCCCGCACGTCCCGCACCTCCACCGCGCCGCCGGAAAGACCGCGCCGACGCGTCGGTCCCCCCTGCCCGCGGCGCGTCCGCGCCCACCCACATCCACGAGAGGGACACGCCATGACGCCACCCGACAGGTTCCACGTGACGGTGATGCTGGACTACTACGCCCCCTACGTCAGCGGCCTCACCGAGGCGGCCCGCCTGACCGCCGAGGGCATGGCCGCGCGCGGCTGGGACATCGCCGTCGTCTGCGCCCAACACGACCCGGCCCTGCCGGAGTACGAGGTCATCAACGGGGTCCACGTCTTCCGCGCCCCCGTACTGGCCCGGGTCAGCCGGGGCTTCATCGCACCCCGCCTCCCCCTGCTCGCCGGCCGGCTGGCCGCCCGCTCGGACATCCTCCACATCCACCTGCCCAACCCCGAGGCGGCCTTCGTCGCGGCGCTGCGGCGCAGGGCCCGACTCGTCGTCACCTACCACATCGACGCCTTCCTGCCCGACGGCCTCGTCAACCGCTTCGGGATGCGGATGGTCGACGAGTCCTGCCGCGCCGCCATCCGCCGCGCCGACCTGGTCATCACCAACAGCGAGGACCAGGCACGGGGTTCACGGATCTGGCCGACGATCCGGCGCCGCGAGCTGCGCCCCATCCCCTCCCCCTGCGTGGACCGCAACGGCGGCACCCCCCGGATGCGCGAGGGCGACGGACTGCACATCGGCTTCATGGGCCGGATCACCGTCGACAAGGGCATCGAGTACCTCATCCGGGCCTTCCGCGACATCCACGACCCCGCCGCCCGACTGCTGATCGCGGGCGACCACACCACCGTCGCGGGCGGCAGCAACATCGAGCAGTTGCGGCGCGAGGCCGGCGACGACCCGCGCATCCGCTTCACCGGCCTGCTGCGCGGCGAACGGGTGCGGGACTTCTACGCCTCCATCGACGTCTTCGCGCTCCCCTCCGTCTCCGAGTCCTTCGGCATCGTGCAGGTGGAGGCGATGATGTCCGGCACCCCATCGGTCACCACCGACCTGCCCGGCTCCCGCTACCCCGTCGAGGTCACCGGTTTCGGCCGGCTGGTCCCGCCGCGCGACCCGACCGCCCTGCGCGAGGCGCTGCTGGAGATGGCCGCACTGCCCGCCGAGGTCCGCCGGACGGGCAGCGAACTGGCCATGAAGCTGTTCGGCGGGGACGCCTTCCTCGACGCCCACGAAGAGGCGTACCGGAAGCTCTTGCCCAGCGGCACGGGAGTGAGGCTGTGAGCCCCCGCGGCGAGGCGGGCGTGGTGGACCACCACGCCCCGGTGGGCGCCGGTCCGACCACGGCACCGGCACCACCGGCACCGGCGAACGGCGCCGCCGGTCCGCTCCCGACCCGACCCGGCCC
>NZ_VKHS01000751.1 GCF_014141525.1 Streptomyces calidiresistens | reverse complement strand
TCCCGGCCCGTACGCCCTCTACGGGTGCGGGGCCGCCCCGGTTTCCGCCCCCCGGCTGGCGCTCGCCCTGACCGCGGCCGGGCGACCCGCCCCCCGGCGGGTGCTGGTTCACGCGGCACCGACGGCGGACGCCCCGGATCGGGATCATCTGCGTCGCCTCGCGGCGGCGGTCGCGCTCCCGGTGGGGTTCCTGGAGGAAGCCCTCGCCGCCGACGGGCCCGAGCCGGCCGACCCCGCGCACCCGTGGCATCCGATCCTCGTGCTCAACACCCCGTCGCCGGCCCGCGGGGCCGGGGCCGGGGACGGGGCCGCCGGCCGGGACGCCACCGGGCACCCCGTGGATCATCGGCCGTCGCCGGCCGTGTCCTCCGACCGGGAGGACCGCGCCCGGCGCCTCGGCCGCGAGGTGCGCGCCGCGCTGCTGGGGGAGGGAGGCGCCGCCCCCGTCCCCACCCCCGGCGGGGCCGGGATGACCGCCGCCGGGTTCCGGGAGGCGATGGCCCACCTCGCCTCCCCGGTCGCGGTGGTCACCGCACTCGACGACCGCGGTACGCCGCGATCCTTCACGGCCGGGTCGCTCTGCAGCCTCTCGGAGGACCCGCCCCTGGTGCTCGTCTGCCTCAACCGTCGCAGTGCCGTGCACGAGGTCTTCACCACCACCGAACGCTTCGTGATCAACGTGCTCACCGAGCGACAGGCCGGCCTCGCCCGGGCGTTCGCCCGGCACGACCGGGCCGGGGCGGAGGCCGGCCTGCTCCTCACGGGCGACGGTCCGCCGGTACTCCCGGAGGCCGCCGCCCGGTTCCACTGCCGGCTGCGACAGGTGCTTCCCGGCGGGGATCACCGCATACTGGTGGGCCTGCTGGAGCACGCGGAGGTGACGCCCGCCGCCCCGCTGGTGCACCACCGTCGCGGGTTTCACCGGCCGGTCGCGGTGCCCGAGTCCCCCGCCGCTTCCCCGGATCCCGCCGTCGTGCGGGAGGTCCTGGCGCGCTGACGGCGCCTCCCGCGGTCACCGAGGGGCGGCGGGCCGGGTCGTACCGCCCCGCGCCCCTCGGTACGCGCACCCGGGGCGTCCCCGGCCCCGTGGCGGAGGAGGCTCACGGGGCGTCCCCCGCCTCGACCCGCGTCTCCTCCCCGGTCGGGCCGTCCACCGACCCCACCGCCTCTCCGGGAGAGCCGCCCGGGGCGCCGCGCGGTCCCGGTCCCTGCAGCCGAGCCCGATCCAGGTCGGGCACCGTGGGGTGCCCCGGCACCACACGGCCCCGGGGGTCCCCCGGCCGGCGGACCCCGATCGTGCGCCATCCGGCCCCGGCCGCCGCGTCCAGCTCGGCCCCCGCGTCGCTGAGGAGGACCGGGGGGACGGAGAGGGGACCGAACCGGGCGAGCAGCGCGTGATACGACGCGGACCGGTCCTTGGGACCGACGTTCTCCAGGTCGAACATCCCCCGGAACAACGGGGTGAGGTCGCCGTGCTCGGTGTGCCGGTACCAGTCGCGCTGGGCCGTCACCGACCCCGAGGAGTAGCTGAAGATCCGGATGCCGTCCGCCCTCCAGCGCCGCAGCACCCCCGGCACCTCCGGGTAGACGTGACCGTGCAGTTCGCCGCGCGCGTACCCCTCGGCCCAGATCCGGCCCTGGACCGTTTTCAGCGGCGCGACCTTGGCGTCCTCGTCGGCCCACCGCGTCAGCGCCTCCAACGCCCCCTCCCGGTCCAGCCCCGGGCGGCCGGTCTCGCGCCGCACGGCCTCGACCACGGCGCGCACCAGGGCGTCCTCCGCGTCGTGGGCGAGGAAGTCGGCGAGCCGCTTCCGGGCGAAGGGGAAGAGCACCTCGCGCACGTGGGCCGCCGATCCGGTGGTGCCCTCGACGTCCAGCACGACGACCTCGGCACGCCCGGTTCCCCGGGCGCCCGGGGTGCCCGGGGCGCTCACCGGTCCGCCTCCACGAGGTCGTCCAGCCGGGGGAAACGCTCGGCGATGTCGCTTCCGGTGAAGTCGCCCACCCAGCCGTCCTCCTCCTGAAAGAAGCGGATGGCGGCGAAGTCGGGCCGCGTCCCCATGTCGAACCAGTGCCGGGTGCCGGCGGGTACCGAGAGCAGGTCCCCCGCCTCGCACAGCACCGACACCACCTCGCCCGCCGGGTGCAGCGTGAACAGGCCCCGGCCGTGGGCGAAGAAACGGACCTCGTCCTCGTCGTGGCGGTGCTCGCGCAGGAAGGCGGCGCGGGCCGACGCGGCGCGCCGCCGCCACTCCTCGCCGGGCTCGGGGTGCAACCGCACCACGTCGACCAGCTTCATCGACTCCCGCGCGCGGACCTCCTCGACCTCCTCGCGGTAGAGCGCGAGCAGCGCCTCCGCGTCGTGCGCGGTGGCGTCGCCCCCGCGCAGCGGCCAGCGGCGCAGCCGCACCCCTCGGCGGTCGAGTTCACGGACGACGGTGTCGTCGTCCCGGGTGTGCAGCACAACGGTGTCGGGGCGGTCCTCGGGCGCGATCCGCAGCAGGGTCATGGCAGCGGCTCCTCTCGATGGGCAACTCGACGGGTAACCGGGCGGGCAACGCGACGGAGGTCTCGGGGGCCTCTCGGCGCGGGGTCGGCGCGGGGTCGGTACGGGGTCGGTACG
>NZ_VKHS01000750.1 GCF_014141525.1 Streptomyces calidiresistens | reverse complement strand
TCCCGGACGCCGGACGCCCCCCTCGCGCTCCCGCGCCCCGACCCACTCGTCTCGATATCCGGTATGTCCGTCCCGATCGGTGGTCGATCGGCGTACCCTCGTCCACCACACGGGCATCCGCCCAGCCATTCCACGCAGGGAGAGCCGACCCATGGCGACACTGAGGTCCCGCACCGTCACCCACGGACGCAACATGGCGGGCGCCCGTGCCCTCCTCCGCGCCGCGGGCGTAGCGCGCGAGGACTTCGGCAAGCCGATCATCGCCGTGGCCAACAGCTTCACCGAGTTCGTCCCCGGCCACACCCACCTGCAGCCGGTCGGCCGCATCGTCTCCGAGGCCGTCTCGGCCGCCGGGGGCATCCCCCGCGAGTTCAACACCATCGCCGTGGACGACGGCATCGCCATGGGCCACGGCGGCATGCTCTACTCGCTGCCCTCCCGCGACCTGATCGCCGACTCCGTCGAGTACATGGTCGAGGCGCACTGCGCCGACGCGCTGATCTGCATCTCCAACTGCGACAAGATCACGCCCGGCATGCTCATGGCCGCCCTGCGGCTGAACATCCCCGCCGTCTTCGTCTCCGGCGGCCCCATGGAGGCCGGCAAGACCACGCTGGTCGACGGCACCGTCCGCAGCAACCTCGACCTGGTCCACGCCATGTCCGAGGCCGTCGCCGACAACGTCTCCGACGAGGACCTGGAGCGCATCGAGGAGGCCGCCTGCCCCACCTGCGGCTCCTGCTCCGGCATGTTCACCGCCAACTCCATGAACTGCCTGGTCGAGGCCCTGGGCCTGGCCCTGCCCGGCAACGGCTCGGTGCTGGCCACCCACACCGCCCGCCGCGCCCTCTACGAGGAGGCCGGCCGGACCGTCGTCGAGATCACCCGCCGCCGCTACGAGCAGGACGACGAGAGCGTGCTGCCGCGCTCCGTCGCCTCCCGCGCGGCCTTCGGCAACGCCATGGCCCTGGACGTCGCCATGGGCGGCTCCACCAACACCGTCCTGCACCTGATGGCGGCCGCGCACGAGGCCGAACTCGACTACACCATGGCCGACATCGACGCCGTCTCCCGCCGCGTCCCCTGCCTGTGCAAGGTCGCCCCCAACGGCGTGTACCACATGGAGGACGTCCACCGGGCCGGTGGCATCCCCGCCATCCTCGGCGAACTGCACCGCGCCGGCCTGCTCGACGACACCGTCCACGCCGTGCACGCCGACTCCCTGGACGAGTGGCTCAAGACCTGGGACATCCGCGGCGGTTCGCCCTCCCCGGAGGCCGTGGAGATGTTCCACGCCGCCCCCGGCTGCGTCCGCTCCGCCACCGCCTTCTCCCAGTCCGAGCGCTGGGAGACCCTGGACACCGACGCCGCCGCCGGCTGCATCCGCGACCGCGCCCACGCCCACTCCGCCGACGGCGGCCTCGCCGTGCTGTACGGCAACCTCGCCGAGGACGGCTGCGTGGTGAAGACCGCCGGCGTGGACGAGTCCATCCACACCTTCACCGGCACCGCCGTCGTCGTGGAGTCCCAGGAGGAAGCGGTGCAGGCCATCCTGGAGAAGCGGGTCCGGGAGGGCGACGTGGTCGTCGTCCGCTACGAGGGCCCGCGCGGCGGCCCCGGCATGCAGGAGATGCTCTACCCCACCGCCTTCCTCAAGGGACGCGGCCTGGGCGCCAAGTGCGCGCTGATCACCGACGGCCGGTTCTCCGGCGGCACCTCCGGCCTGTCCATCGGTCACGTCTCCCCGGAGGCGGCGGCCGGCGGCACCATCGCCCTGGTCGAGGACGGCGACACCATCGCCATCGACATCCCCCACCGCACCATCGAGTTGAAGGTGGACGAGGAGACCCTCGCCGCCCGCCGCGCCGCCCTCGGCGGCCGGTACGCCCCGGTCGCCCGGGACCGCAAGGTCTCCCTCGCGCTGCGGGCCTACGCCGCCATGGCCACCAGCGCCGACAAGGGCGCGGTGCGCGACATCTCCGCACTGGAGCGCTGAGCGACACCGACGGCCGGATCGCGACGTCGGCCGAACCGTGACAAAGGCGGGTCGGGACGGGGCTTCAACCCCTCCCGACCCGCCGGTCATAATCGGTCACATGAGCAAGCAGTCGCCGATTCCCCCCGCCGACGGGGGCGCCGCCCCCGAACGTCGGCCCGAGCCCCGGCCGATCCGTTTCTACGGCACCAGTTGGGTGGATCACTCGCGCGGCTACACCCCGCGCCGCTTCGCCCTGGGACTCGGCGCGATGCTGCTCGCCGCGCTCGGCGCCCTCGCGCTGCGCCTGGGCTACGAGGGCCTGCGCATCAACGAGACCGCCGACTGGCTCACCATGCTCGTCGTGGTCGCCTTCGCGATCTGCTCGGCCATCGCCTTCACCCGCACCTGGGCCGGCTGGAACCGCGAGGGCGCCGGCGCCGACGACCCCTCCTTCCGTTCGATCAAGGCGATCGGTTTCCTGGGGCTGCTCCTGGCCTACGCCCTGCGCAGCGGCATCGAGGCACCCCATCCGGGGAACTGGTCCGCTGCTCCGAGACGGAGAACGCGGATCTGTTCTGGGCGGCGCGCGGGTCGGGTCCCGGATTCTTCGGCGTGGTCACCGAATTACGGCTGCGCACTCGTCCCCGC
>NZ_VKHS01000075.1 GCF_014141525.1 Streptomyces calidiresistens | reverse complement strand
GGGCGGAGGTGACGGCGGGGTCGATGTCAGTGCCCCGCCCTACCTTTCGATCATCGGGACCGGCCGATCGGCCGGTCCGGGGAGGGAGCACAGCCATGTCCGTCGCGGGGACGTCCGCCACCACCTACCTCGAACTGTCCGAGGACGGCGAGGGGGCCCACAAGTTCTACGAGGTGACCGTCACGGATCGCGAGGTATCCGTGCGATAC
The DNA here is from genome assembly GCF_014141525.1 of Streptomyces calidiresistens. Lineage (GTDB taxonomy): Bacteria > Actinomycetota > Actinomycetes > Streptomycetales > Streptomycetaceae > Streptomyces > Streptomyces calidiresistens. The sequence goes on along the minus strand of NZ_VKHS01000075.1, from coordinate 11,741 downwards.
GGCCGGATCGGCGCGGACGGACAGCGCAGGGTGAGCACCTTCGCCTCCCCGGAGAAGGCCCGCGCCGCCGCCGCGCGCAAGCTCGCCGAGAAGGAGCGCAAGGGCTACGCCCCGGCCGTCCCGGGTGGTCGCGCGCCCCGGTCCGTCACCCGCCGGGCCACCGTCTCCGCCCCCTCCACCGCCCGTTCCGGCGCCCCGGTGCTGTGGCGGTTCCGCACCGGCTCCGCGGCCTTCGGGATCCACGTCGACGGGGACCGGTGCTGGGTGGGGAACCAGGACGGCGAGGTGTACGCCCTGGACCACGACGGCTCGGTCACCGCCCGCTACCGCCTGCCGGGCGGCGTCAAGTGCCTCGTCGCCGACGACTTCTGGATCTACGCCGGATGCGACGACGGCACGGTCTACGACCTCTCCGGCAAGCTGCCGTTCGCGGCCTGGACCGTCGAGCCGGACGTGGACATCTTCTGGCTCGACATCCACGAGGGCGTGCTCAACGTCTCCGACCGCGACGGCGGCCTGACCGTCATCGACCACGAGGAGGAGTTCCAGTGGTCCCGACGCGGCGAGGGAAGCGGCGGCTGGATGGTGCGCCGGGACACCGACTCCGTCTACCACGGGCACAGCGCGGGGGTCACCGCCTGGCGGACGGACGGCTCCGGTCGACGGTGGCACACCCCCACCCGGGGCCCGGTGCTCTTCGGCTGGCAGGAGAGCGACGCCGTGTACGCCGGTACCTCCTCGCGCACCGTGGCCCGACTGGCGAAGTCCGATGGTCGACTGCTCGCCGAATACCGCTGCGACGCCTCGGTGTACTCCTGCGCCACCTCCCCCGACGGGGAACACGTCTTCGCGGGTGACTCCGCGTCATCCGTCTACTGCTTCGCCGCAGACGGCACCCGACTGTGGAAGCTCGGCACCGGTTGTGGTTCGGCGCTGTCCATGCAGTACCACCGCGAGCGGCTGTACCTGGTGACCACGGACGGCACCATGGCCTGCGTGGACGCGGGTCCGGAGGCGATCACCGCGGCGGAGCGCGGGACGATCCCGACGCCGGTGGACGTCAAGGCCGCCGCCGCCCTGCCCACCCGGGTCCCCGCGGCGACGGCGGCGCAGTTGACCGCGGTCTCCGATCCGGTGGACGGCGTGGTCGTGGAGTGCTTCCGGGACGGATCCCGCACCCGGGTGCGGGTGGTCTCCGAGGGATACGAGCCCGGTTGGTTCGTGCAGTTCCCCCGCGGGATACGCGAACCCGGCGCCCGCTTCGTCGTCGAAGCCCTGCACGGCGCCCCGGGCGGTTTCTACCGGGTGCGCGGCGACATCCACCGGCTCATGTGACCGATGGCGGGGTTCCGGACCGAGGGACGTCTCCCGCCCCGGCGCCGAAGCCGGGGCGGGAAAAGGCCCCGGGCGGGGGAACACCTCCTTCCCACCCGTCGAACACATCGACGGACCATTCGTATGAGCCACCCCGGGCCACCGGGAGGCGGACGCGCCCGGATGGAGTCCCCGGACGCCCCACCTCCGCCCCGGAGCGTCCCCGGACCCCTCGGTGACGGCGGTGGAATCCGCCGAAGCGGCGTCCGCCGTCGGCACCCGGGCGTCCCCACCCGCGGGACGGGGAGGGAGGCGGAAGCGCGGCGTCCCCGTCCTGTCGGGACCCCGGGGGCCACGGATTGCCGCAGGTGACGAGGGCTGCCGAACGGTCGGTGTCCCACCACGGGGAACCCGCGCGACCCACCGGCGGGACGGTACGGCGTCCCGGGGTCGGGGGTCGCGTGTTCGGGGCCCCGCCCCTCCTCCCGCACCTCGCCTTCCACCCCACCGGCCTTCCTCCCCCGGGGGCGGGCGATCACCCACACGGAAACCCCGGGTGCCCCACCGGTCCGTCACGACTTTTCCCGCTCCATCGACAACCGGCCGAGAGTCACTCTTGTGACACATCGAAGCCACCTGAATACTCACACATCGTGATGGATTTCGATGAAGAAGATCATTCGGATTCCCTCGCCGATTCACCGTTCACGAGCGCGATCCGCTCATTCCCCCCACAGGAGGACGTGTGAGAATCAAGCGCACCACCACGGGCACCCGGGGCGACCGCCGCAGGAGGGGGCTCGGCCGTGTGCTCGCCATCTCGGCCGGCCTCGCCGCGGCCCTGGCCCTGACCCTGCCGGGCTCCGCCGCCGCGACCGCGCAGGAGTTCACCACCGCTCAACTCCACGCCGCAGCCGAGGCCGTGGAGTCGACGGATGTCGGCGGCACCGCCTGGTCGGTGGACGAGGAGACCGGAACCGTCACGGTGCTGGTCGACCAGAGCGTCAGCGACAAGGAACTGCGGCAGATCCTGCGGAGCGCCGGCGCCAACGCCGGGGCCCTGGAGATCGAGGAGGTGCCGGGTACCTTCTCCCCGCTGCTGCGCGGCGGGCAGGCCATCTACGCCAGTGCCGGTTGGCGGTGTTCCCTCGGCTTCAACGTCCAGGGCGGGACCTACGCCCTGACCGCCGGTCACTGCACCGACGGTTACCCCGCCTGGTACAGCAACGCGGCCCGGACCGCCTACCTCGGTCCCACCGCCTACTCGAACTTCCCCGGCGCCGACTACGGCTACATCTCGGTCAGCGGCGGTTCCTCGGCCAACCCGAGCCAGGTTGTCTGCGGCAGCTCCACCGTCAACATCACCGGCATCGCCAACGCCTACGTCGGCATGCCCGTCACCCGCTCGGGCAGCACCACCGGGTGCCGCTCCGGCTCGGTCACGGGCCTGAACTTCACCGTGAACTACGGCGGCGGCGACATCGTTTACGGCATGATCCGCACCAACGTCTGTGCCGAACCCGGTGACAGCGGCGGCCCGCTGTGGTCCGGCAACTCCGCGGTCGGTCTGACCTCCGGCGGCTCGGGCAACTGCACCATCGGTGGCACCACCTTCTACGAGCCCGTCACCCGGGCCCTGGGCAACCACGGCATCAGCCTGCCGTGACCGCCTGACCCCCGTCCCCTCACTCCTCGCGGCCCCGCCGGCACGTCCCGCCGGCGGGGCCGCCCGGGTATGGGGGGGAGGGGACGTGCGTCCCGCGTCGCCTACGCCGGGGCGGGAACCCGGGCCAGGACGGAGCCGTGCGGGGTCTTCTCCCTCCCGATGGGCCGGCGCACGGTCCCGGCGATCGGCTCGAACCCGGCTTCCCCCAGCAACTCCGTGACCTCCTCCGGCCGTTGGCGGTACCAGTCCAGATCCACCGGTGATCCGAACGCCTCGTCGAAGTGACGGCGCCCCTCGCCGACCTGGAAGGTGAGCATCAGGATGCCACCGGGCGCGAGCACCCGGCGGAATTCGGCGAACACACGGGGACGGTGCTCCCACGGCACGTGGATGATCGAGTGGGCGGCGAGCAGCCCGCCGAGCGAAGCCTCGGGCAGATCCAGGGCGGTCATGGACCCCACCTCGAAGCGCAGGTGCGGATGGGCGCGACGGGCGGAGGCGACCATGCCCGGCGACAGATCGATCCCGAGGACGTCCAGGCCGGCGCGGTGCAGTTCGTCCGTCAACGGACCCGGCCCGCAGCCCACATCGGCGACCCGTCCTCCCCCGGCGGCGCGCACCAGTTCCACGAAGGCCCCGAGCAGGGCCCGCTCGATCGGCCGTCCCCCGAAGAAGTCGGGGCCGATGCCCATCCTCTCCGTGTACCCCTCGGCGAGGGTGTCGTAGGAGTCGCGGGTGGCGGCGAGGAACGGGAGTTCGGTCATGGCCGCGGAGCATAGAGGAGGAACGCCCCGGCGGCCCTCCCCCTCCCCGACTCCGCCGCCTCACCCCCCGGGGACGCGGTGGGCGGGTCGGTCGAGGTGGTCGAGGACGAGTTGGTGCGCCCTCCAGCCGTCCGGGAACTTCGGCGGCACGTCGAGGTGGACGGGCCGGGTGGTGGGATGACGGTCCAGCAGCTCCCGGATGCCGGCGCGGGCGACGATCACGCAGGCGTGCCGGTGGCGGGAGAGCAGCACGCACAGCCGTCCCGTCTCCAGGTGGAAGGCGCTCGCGTCGGTGCGGCCCGACAACGGGTGCCAGACCAGGGTGACATCGAACTCGCGTCCCTGGAGCTTGTTGGCGGTGTCCACGGTGACCCCGGCCAGGTGCGGGCCGAGGGCGGCGAGGCGGTCGCGGACGGCGGCGGCCTGGTCGTTGTGGGCGGTGCCGATGGCCACCCGGTCGGCGCCGATCGGCTCGCCGTTGGCGAGCGGGGCCCGGCGCAACAGGCGGTCGGCGGTGCCGGCGAGGGCGTCGGCGAGCTGCCCGTCGGTGCGCAGGGTGGGGCGTGCCGGCAGTTCGAGGTACCCCCAGCCGCCGGCGGCGGCCCGGTCGAGCACGGTGTCCCGGGGGTCGTCGGCGCCCGACGGGGCGGGGTCGAGGGTCAGGACGCGGTCGGCGGCGACGGTGCCGGGGACGAAGGGTTGGAAGGGGTAGAAGGCGTCCCGCACCAGGGGGGCGGCGGTCTCCGGCAGTCGCCAGGAGACTGGGAGGCGGCGGCCGTGCATGCCGGGATTGTGGGCGAGCACGACGTCCACGGCGTTGCTCATCGGATTCCAGCTCAGGCCGGTCCAGCGGTCGGTCTCGACGGTGGCGAAGGGGTCGAGTTGGCCGGGGTCGCCGACGAACAGGGCGCGTTCGAAGAGTCGGGCGGTGCGCAGCAACGCGTCGGAGCGCATCTGGTAGGCCTCGTCGACGATGGCCCAGTCCCAGGGGGTGGTGTCCACGTGGGCCCACTTGGCGGCGGTGCCGACGACGACCGGGAGCTCGCGCAACGGATCGATCCTCGCGGCCCCGGTGACCCGGGGGTGTCGGGTGACACGGGGCGGCAGGACGTGCCCGGCCGCGTGCAGACGGCCGATGGCCAGCTCCGGGTGGGTGCCGGCCAGTCGGTCGACGAGGTCGTCGACCTGTTCGTTGGTCTGGGCGGCGATCATCACGGGGCGGCCCTGTTCGGCGAGGTGGCCGGTGGCGCGGACGACGAGGGTGGATTTGCCGGCGCCGGGCGGGGAGTCGACGACGATGCCGCGTTCGGTGGTGGTGTCGAGGTCCGCGAGGACCCGGGCGACGGCGGCGTCCGCGCGGACCCCCGGCGGGGCGTCGGCAAGGTCGTCCCCGCCGCTCGGGGGCACCTCGCCGAGCGGCGGGGGCCCATCGGCGACGGGGGGCACCTCGGCGGGGAAGGACATCACTCCCAGCTCTCCTCGGCGTCGTCGGGGGTGGGTTCGTACGGCTGCGGCGGCCCGCCGTGGGTCCAGGGGGTGTCCTCCTCGGCGGGCAGGGGGGCGGGCGTCATGTACCCGCCGAGGGTGGTCCAGCACAGTTCCTCCCCGAGGTCGGGGATCACCCCCTCGGGGGCGGGCGGTTTGCGCACCCGGCCGAGGCCCCCGGTGAGCTGGAGGTCGATCTCCCACCCGGCCCCGGCGGCCTCCCGGCGGTCGAGGATCTCCGCCTTGAGTCCGTCGCGTCCGGCGCAGCGCACGGTGGTGCCGACGGCGAGGAGCGGCCGGGTGTCGACGCGCACGGTGAGGGCGGGTCGGAAGAGGCCGGCCCGCCCGTTCTCGACCATCCGGTCGGGGTCGCGGTCGACCACGGTGCCGGTGAACGCCTCGCCGGTCAGCTCGTACCGGGCCATCACCAGCGGGTCGTCGAAGGCCCGTTCGCTCTCGTACCGGGCGACGGCGTCCTCGAGTTGGGCCAGTCGGCGGGCGGCGGAGGCGGCGTGGTCCCGGCGGGCGCGGGGGCGACCGTCCTCCTCCAGGTAGGTCGTGTAGTGGGTGAAGACGGTGCGGTCCACCGCACGGCGCCCGGGGACCCGGGCGGCCGGCGGCAGGGCGCGCAACAGGTCGATGCCCCGCCACATCAACTCCCAGGTGGGGGCGAGTTGGGATCGCAGTTCGTCGGCGATGGTCCGGTCGACCGCTGCTCGCGCCCGGTCGTCGGGCGCCGCGTCGCGGGCGGCGGTCAACTCGTGCAGGGTGCGGTCGAAGACGGGGTCGGTGGTGGGACCGGCCGGCGGGTGCTCGGCGGGGTCCTCGGCGAGGAGTGCGGCCTCGGCCCCGGTGCGGCCGGGCGGCGGATCGATCCAGGCCAGCAGGGAGGGCAGGTGGGCGTTCTCCCCGGGGCTCCAGCCGGTGGCCCAGTGGTCGGTGAGCAGCCGGGTCATGGCCAACAGGAGACCGGAGCCGGGGAAGTCGGTGCGGTCGGCGAACCAGGTGAGCCAGTTGCCCAGGAGGGGGACGGTGGGGGCGACGGCGTGCGGGCCGTCCGTGCGGCGCAGCCGGGTGGAGCGTCCCAGCAGGCGGATGAACTCGATGCCGCCGGGGTTGGGCACCAGGATCTGCGGGGCGCGGGTCCACCGCGTCCGCTCCTCCTTCGGCCGGCCCGCCTCGTAGGTCTCGCTCTCCGTCCGGCATCCGTCGATCAGCGGCAGCAGGATGTCGGCGAGTTCCTCGGCGAAGCGGAAGCGCAGGGTGCGGTCGCGGGGCTGGGGGACGGTCAGCAGGACCGGCCGGTCCCGGTCGGTGCCGACCATCGCCGCGAGCGGGGCGCAGGCCTCCCCGGCGAGGGTGAGGGGGATGAGGACGACGGGATGGTCGTCGATGTGGGCGTGGCGCACGGTGGTCAGGGGTTGCGCGGTCCCGGTTTCCGCCGCGCGCAGGGCGGCCACGGTGGTCAGCAGGCTCATCCGGCGCTCCTCCCGGCGGGGGCGTCGGGAGAGGTCTCCGAGGAAGCGGTGGGGAGGCGCGGTCCGGGCGGGCGACGACGCGAGTCGTACAACCGGGCGGCGGCACGCAGGCGTTCGACGACCTCGGCGTGACCGGGGTCGAGGGTCTCCCCGTCCCCGGGGGTGTCGATGAGGCGCAGGGCGGTGCGGGTGGAGTCGATGCCGGGCAGGTCGTCGCGGACCCGACCGCCCAGGCACTCGGGGCGGGCCTGCTCGACGGCCTCGGCGCGGCAGTGCCGGGCGAGGTCGCAGTAGCCCATGCAGTCGGGGGTGTAGTGGCTCTCCAGCGCACCGACGCCGGCGGCGAGTTCGGCGTCGGTGCGCGCGGGGGTGCCGTCCGACCGGAGGCTCAGGTCGAGGGTGGCGTCCGCCGGGAGCGCGCGGGCCAGGTCGTCGGCGCGGCGCAGACGGGAGAGTTGGAAGCCGATGGCCTCGATCTCCTGGCGCACGTCGATCCGGGCGAGGACGGGGCGCTGCGAGAAGTCCTCGGGGCACACCAACAGGAACTCCGTGGCGACCAGGGCGGGGTCGTGGCCGAGGCTCTCCAGCAGACGGCGCAGGGCGATGACGTAGACCGCGGCCTGCTTGGCGGCCTCGGCGGTTTTCGCGGGGTCGGCCCGGCCGTCGATGACGGCGAAGGATTTGATCTCCACGACGTGGAACCGGCCGTCGACGCGGTGGGTGACGGCGTCGGGCTCCAGCAGGGCGGTGCGGCCGGCGACCTCCAGGGGGACCACGGGGTGGTCGAGGAGGAGGCGTTCCTCCGCGCCGGCGGCCAGCCGGTCGAGCAGGTGCCCGGTCTCCCGGGCGCGCAGGGCGGGCGAGGCGCTGCCGCCGACCTCGTTGAGGTCGGCCACGGCGGCCTCCTCGACCGGAACGCCGAGCTTCTCCCGTACCAACGCGATGAGTTCGGCGTAGCCGTTGGCCTTGACCAACGCCTCGAAGGCGCGCCCCCGGGCGAGGGCGAAGGGGGATTGACCGAACCGCGCCGGCCGGCCCAGGCGGGCCGCGAGGGTCGCCTTGTCGATACCGGCGGCGTCGAGGACGGCTCGCCGGGAACAGCCGGGGTTGGCGGTCAGGGCGGTGATGCCGCGCGCCGTGCAGGGCTCCGGGGCGAGTGGACCGCGCAGGGTCGCGAGTCGGTCCTCGGACGGGTGCGTGGACATGGTCCCTTCTCGGGTGGACGGTGGGGCACAGGCTACGACAGGTCGGTGACAGGACGGATGACCTGCAACGGGGCCGCACCGAACAACTGTCGGTCGAGGGGAAGTTGGGCACGCGCCCGGGCGGCGGCGGTGTGCCGGTGGCGATCGTCGACAGCGGCGTGCAGCCGGGCCTCGGCCTCGGCGGCCCGGGCGAGGAGATCGGGGTCCGGGGCGGGGTCGGGACCGTCGTCGGTGCGGTGGGACCCGGGGACGGTGAGCGCGAAGCGGCGCAACAGGTCGGCGGCGGCGGGGGATTCGGTGCCACCGGCGGCGCGGATGTCCCGGACCCGGAGGGCGAGGTTGCGGACGTGGGTGAGGTGATCGACCCGCGGTCCGAGAGGGCCGAGGATCCGGCGTTCCAGCGGCCAGTCGGAGAGGGCCAGCAGCCCGCGCACGGGGGCGAAGCGGTCATGGGTGAGGGCCGCGCACACGTAGGGGGCGCGGGCGGCACCCCGGGCGGCGAAGGAGCGCTCCTCGTCCCGGCGCAGGGAGGCGATGCGGGAGGGAACGATGGGTTCGTCGAAGAACGCCCGGTGGACGGTGGAGAGCAGCTTGGGCGCGGCCGGGGCGCCGAGGAGGACGAGGGCGCGGCGGACCTGGTCGCGCGCGGGTGGGCGGCGCCCGGCGTCGGACCGGTCGCTCCCCTCCCCCGCGGCGGTCTCCACCGCCCGCAGCCGGCGGCGGACGCGGGCCGCCAGCGCGCGGTCCCGGTCCCGGATGGCCTCCCGCAGCGCGGCACGCAGTTCGGCCGCGCGGGCCCGCTGTTCCTCCGGCGAGGGGGTCACATTCCCACCCTAGCGCCGCGGCGGTCGGGGTTCGCCCGTCCCGGCGCCCCGCGGCGCCGACGGACCGACGGGACCGGGCGGACCGGTCCGCCACGGGGTCGGGCCGGCCCCTCGCACCCCACCGATCGGACGCCGTTCCCGACGGGGCCCCGCCCCCGGCGGGAGGGCACGCGTCGCCCCGGCAGCCCATCCCGGCGTGTCGGGGCGGCGCGTCGCCGCGGGGCGGGGGTTCACTGGGCGGCATGAGCACCGAGGAGAGCGGCGGGCCGATCGTCGGCCGACGGATCGTGCTGCGTCGGGCGGTCGAGGAGGACGCCCCGGCGTTCCGGGAGGCCCTGGCGACGCCGGAGGTCGCCCGGTGGTGGGTGTGGCCGAACATGATGGCGGAGTTGGCCGCGGAGGATCACACGGTCCTGGCCGTGACGCTCGAGGACCGCGTCATCGGCATGGTCCAGTGGTACGAGGAGCCCGACCCGGACTATCGGCACGCGGGCATGGACCTCTTCCTGCACCCGGACTTCCAGGGGCGGGGCCTGGGCGGTGACACGGTGCGCACCATGGCCCGTTGGCTGATCGACGAGCGGGGGCACCACCGCCTGGTGATCGACCCCGACGCCCGCAACACGGGGGCGATCGCGGTCTACGAACGGTGCGGGTTCCGGCGGGTGGGGGTGCTGCGCCGCTACTGGTACGACCACGTGACCGGCGAGTGGAGCGACGGGATGTTGCTGGATCTGCTGGCGGAGGAACTGCGGGGGTGAGCGCGGGCCCGGGACCGGCCGCGTGCCGGTCCCGGGCCCGCGCTTCCCCGGTGACGGGGGCTGTCGGGATCGGACCCCGGATCAGACCCGGGGCCGGCGCACCAGGGTGTAACCGGCGACGGCGGCGAGACCGCCGAGGACGCCCCCGGCGCCGGTCCACAGCCACCGGTCGCTCCACCAGCCGCCGTTCCACCCGACCTCCGGTTCGGCGAGGGCGCTCGCGCCGCCGGCGGGTTCGGCGTCCTCCTCCCCCTCGGAGGCCTCCGCGTCCTCCCCGTCGGCGGGGGCGGTGGGGTCGATCTCCCCGGCGCGGTTGGTGAGCAGGAGCGGTGCGGGCAGTTCGCCACCCCGGGCGCGGGCGCCGCCCGCGTCCTCGGCACCGACCTCCAGGGTCACCTCCACCGGCAGCCCGAGGTCCTCCTCGGGCAGGTCCACCGCGGTCAGCCGCAGGTAGTAGGCGCCCGGCAGCGGGTCGTTGGCCCAGGGTTCGGCCCAGGCCCGGACGGTGCGCAGGGTGCAGTCCAGCACGAGGGTGTCGGCCGTGGCCTCCGCGGTGTCCTCCGCCCGGCCGGCGGTGCACGGCTGGAGACGACGCAGGCCGTCGTACAGGTCGAGCCGCCAGGTGGTGGGGCCGGAGCGGGTGCCCTGGTCGCGGAAGGTGACGGTGGCCGAGGCGTTGGCGTTCTGGCCGGCGGCGACCGGGAAGACCCAGTACAGGTACTCGCCGATGGTGGCGGAGGAGGTCGCGACACCCCCCTGTTCCAGGACACCGGCGGTCCGGAAGGAGGTGCCGGCGGCGACCGTCGAGGGACCGCCGGTGCCCGCGCCGGTTCCGGTGTCGTCCGTGTCCTCGGCGAGGGCGGGAGCGGTGGTGCCCCACAGGAGGGCGGCACCGATCGCGAGGACGGCGGAGAGTCGACCGACGGCGCGGCGGGCGCGGTGGGCGTGCGGGACGCGCTGGGGGTGTGTCATGCCAGAACCCTCCGGATCAGGCCCCACAGCACGCCGGCGGCGAGTCCGGTGAGGGTGAGGACGAGCAACGGGATCCAGCCCCGGGCCAGGCCGAAGGCGGCCACGTCGGAGGGGGTCTCGGCCGCGGCCGCGAGATCGACGGTCAGTTCGACGGGCATGCCGGGGGTGCGCTGCACCTCGTCCGGCGCGGAGAAGGAGTGGGAGACCTCCAGGCAGAGGGTTTCCTCGGATTCGGCGCCGGAGGGATGGCGCAGGCCGGTGGCGATGACGTCGGTGCGTCCGTGACCGGCGGTGCTGCCGCGCACGAGCTCCCGGCCGTCCTCGCTCAACAGACGGAGGAGGACTCCGTGGTCGCGGTTCACGGGCCGGTCGGCGGCGACGGCGACGGAGGCGCGCAGTTCACGGCCGGGGGCGACCTGGACCCGGTAGCGGCGGTGTTCGCCGAACTCCTGGCGGTCGCTGTAGACGCCGGCGCCGAGCAGGGGGGCGTCGGCGCACTCGTCCGCGCCGTCGACGACGGTGGGGGTCTCCACCCGGACCTCGGCGGTGCGCTCGACGATCTGCTTGAGACGGTCGGCGAGCTGGTCGGTGTCCTGGACGGCGGTGTAGGTGCCGCCGGTCGCCTCGGCGATGCAGCCGAGTTGCTCGCGCACGGCGGAGTCGGCCGGGGTCAGGCCGAGGGTGTCGATGGTCAGACCGATGCCGGCGGCGGCCAGTTCACGCGCCACCTCGCAGGGCTCGGGGTCACCGCAGGAGTCCTCTCCGTCGGTGATCAGGACGATGCGGCGCATGCCGTCTCCGTCGCCGAGGTCCTGCACGGCGCCCTGGAGGGCGTAGCCGATGGGGGTCCAGCCGGTGGGGGCGAGGGTGGCGACGGCGGTCTTGGCCTCGGTGCGGTCGACCGGCCCGACCGGGTAGAGCTGGGAGCTGTCCACGCAGCCGCGACCCAACCGGTCGTCGCCGGGGTAGTCGGCGCCGAGGGTGCGGATGCCGAAGTGCACACCCTCGGGGATGAAGTCGATGACGTCGTTGAAGGCACGCTTGGCGGCGTTCATCCGGGTGTCGCCGTCGATGTCGCGCTCGGACATCGAGCCGCTGACGTCGAGGACGAAGTTCACCTTCGGGGGGTCGGTCCCGCGGACGGGCTCGGCGGCGGCGGGGGCCGCGAGCGCACCGGTCATGAGGGCCGCGAGCGTGCCGCAGAGGGCCGCCGCCACCCTTCTTCCTATGATCATTGGGCGGATGATAGAGACCCGCGTGCCTCCCCACCAA
>NZ_VKHS01000749.1 GCF_014141525.1 Streptomyces calidiresistens | reverse complement strand
CCCGCCCTCCGGTCCCCCGTTCGGGGGACACCGGGCGGGCGGGGCCTTCGTGCGCGAACCGCGCGCCGCGACGTTCCCGGCGTCCCGGGAGCAGCGGTGTCCCCGGGGGCGGCGGGCACCCCCGCAACCCTCGGAAACGGCTCCCCGCGCCCCGGCGCGTAGGCTGCGGGGCATGAGCCCGCAGAGCCCCGGAACCGACCCCCTGGCCCCCCTCGCCGACCTCCCCGGGGTGGCGGAGGCCGTCGAGACGGCGCGTGCCGCCGTGGACGCCCTGCACCGCCACCGGGTCATGCGCCGCCGCCGCACCGAGGTCGCGGCCGAGGCCGCCCTGCGCGGCGCCCGGGCCTCCGCGGCCCTGGCGGGGGCCGACTGGGGACTGGAGGAGGTCCGCCGCCGAACCGACTTCGGCACCGACGCGCAGGCCCGCACCGTCGGGGCCGCCCTGCGCGCCACCGCCGAGGCGGCCCACCTGCGGGACATCTGGAAGACCTCGCCGCTGCGCGTCCTGGCCCGCCTCCACCTGGTGGCGGAGGGAGGGGTCCCGGCCGGTGCGGGGACCGGGGCGGAGGTCGCCGGGGCGGCCCCCGGGGCGGTCGACGCCGGAGAAGGGGTCGGCACCGCGTCCGACGGGGGGATCGGGGTCGAGCGGATCGGCCGTCCCCGCCTGCCCGGCGAGTCCGTCACTGACGGCGGACGGGACGCCGGTGACCTCCCGCTGCCCGACGCGACGGAGACCGCCGCCCGTCTCGCCGCGCTGCGGGACCTGATCACCGGGGGCTCCTCCGCGCCGGTGCTCGTGCAGGCCGCCGTGGTGCACGGGGAGTTGTCGGCGCTGCGCCCCTTCGGCTCCCGCAACGGCATCGTCGCCCGGGCCGCCTGCCGCATCGTGCTCACCGGCGGGGGCCTGGACCCGGGCGCGGTCGCGCCGGCGGAGGTCGGCTTCGCGGAACAGGGCCCGGACGCCCACCACGCGGCCCTGGCCGAGTACGCCTCCGGAACCGCCGATGGGGTCGCCCGATGGATCATCCACTGCGGGCGCGCGGTGGAGTTGGGGGCCCGGGAGTCCGTGGCGGTGTGCGAGGCGCTCCAGCGCGGTGCCGCCTGAGGAACGCGGTTCGCGTGTCAGGGGGCGCACACGGGAGCGGCGGCGACGCCTTGGCGTCGTCGCCGCGGGACACGTGTACCGGGTGATCAGGCGTGCGATTCCGAAGTGCCCACCGGGGGACGTCGACAACCCGTTCCCCGATGCGGCGGCCCTATCGCGGGTCGGCTGCGCGTGGGTGCCCGATGATCACGTGTCCGTTGTTCCCGGGTCACCGAGGGAGTCGGTGACGACTCCTTCGGGGCCCTCGACCCTCCGGGGTCGATACCTCCTTTGTACTCCTCTCCGCCGGGGAACGGAAGTGGAAGGAAGCAGGAGAAAACGGAAGGAAGGTGGCGAAGAGGGCGAGCGGGGAGGGGGTGTGACGAAAAAAGGGACGAACGGCGACCGAACGGGCCCGTCGATCGGGGCCCACCGGCCTCCCGCGAGGGACCGTCAGCCGCCGGCGCGGGCCGCCCGCTCCCGCTCCCACCACCACCGCACCACCAGGGCCGCGCCCACGGCGGCGCCCACCGCCAGGCCCACGGCCAGGGCGGATCGGGCCGGCGGGGCGGACATCCGCCGGCGCAGCGGCACCGGCCGGCTGAAGGTGAGGATCGGCCACTCCCGGGCCAGTGCCTCCCGGCGCAGCGCGCGATCGGGGTTGACCGCGTGCGGCATGCCGACCGCCTCCAGCATCGGCACATCGGTGATCGAGTCGCTGTAGGCCCAGCACCGCTCCAGGTCGTAGCCCCGCGTCCCGGCCAACTCGCGGATGGCCTCCGCCTTGGTCGGCCCGTAGGCGTAGTACTCGATCTCGCCGGTGTAGCGGCCCTCCTCGACGACCATCCGGGTCGCCACGACCCGGTCGGCGCCCAGCAGTTCGCCGATGGGCTCGACCACCTCGGCGCCGGAGGTGCTGACGATGACGATGTCCCGGCCGGCGGCGCGGTGCTCGGCGATCAGGGCGGCGGCCTCGGCGTAGACGAACGGGTCGATCATCTGGTGCAGGGTCTCGGCGACGATCTCCCGAACCTGCTGGACGTCCCATCCCCGACACAGCGCCGAAAGCATCTTCCGCATGCGTTCGGTCTGCTCGTGATCGGAGCCTCCGACCAGATAGACGAACTGTGCGTAGGCGGTGCGCAACACGGCCCGACGGTTCATCAGCCCACCCCGATAGAAGGGGCGGCCGAACGCCAGGGTGCTCGACTTGGCGATGACCGTCTTGTCGAGATCGAAGAAGGCCGCCGTGCGCGGGCGCGGGGGATTTTCCACGCGCCCGAGCATAATCGCCCGCCATTCGGCGTACCCGGGGCCGTCCCGGTTTGCCTATCGGGCCCATCGGGTACACCATGGAAGTCACGGATCGTTCGCGACCGTGCTAACCCGGTCCGGCTCCTACCCCCCCCGGAGCCGACCGCGGAAGACGACCCCCGCTCTCCCCCCCGGCGGGGGTCGTCGCATGTCCGGGATCGCCCGATGCCGCCGTCTCCCGTCCGGCGGCGCCACCCGGCCCCCGTCCGGCGAACACCCGCGGGTCCCTCTTCGGC
>NZ_VKHS01000748.1 GCF_014141525.1 Streptomyces calidiresistens | reverse complement strand
GGGCAGCGGGAACGGGGGCTCGGCGGGGTGATCTGATTAGCATGGCGGGATGGATGCTCCTCCCGGGCTGCCCGTCCGCCTGCGCCGCCTGGTGCGCGAGGCGGGTCGTTTCGGCACCGTGGGGGCCGTGGGGCTGGTCGTGAACGTGCTGGTCTTCAACCTCTGCCGGCAGGGGATCGGGGTGGGGGCCGTGCGGTCCGGTGTGATCGCCACCTCCTGCGCCATCTGCGCCACCTACCTGGGCAACCGGTACTGGACCTACGCCCACGCCGACAAGACGCGGCGGCGCCGCGAGGCCGGCCTCTTCCTGGTGTTCTCGGGGGCCGGGATGGTCCTGGAGAACGGGGTGCTCGCCGTCTCCCACCACGGGCTGGGCCTGACCTCGGCGACCGCCGACAACATCGCGAAGAACGTGATCGGGCTCGGTCTCGCCTCGCTCTTCCGCTTCTGGGCCTACCGCACCTGGGTCTTCCGGGGGGCCCGCAGCCGCTCCCGGTCACCGGGGACGTCCGGCACCGTCGCGAGCGGCGGCCCCCCGAGCGGGTCGGCGATCGACCCGTCCGCGCTCCCGCCCGGCACTCCGGTGTCGATCAGCGCACCCGGGGTCCCCGGTCCTCCGGGGGACAGCCCGCGGCCGGGTCCGCCTCCCGGCTGAGGAACAGCGCGAACACGGGTGGCGAGAGCTGGAGCAGTTCCAGCCGCCCCCCGTCGGCCTCGGCCAGGTCGCGCGCCACCGCCAGCCCCAGGCCGGTGGAGTTCCGCCCGCTCACCGAGCGCTCGAAGACCCGCGAGCCGAGCCCGGGGGGCACCCCGGGGCCGGCGTCGGTGACCTCGACCACCACCTGGTTGCCGGCGGTGCGGGTGCGCAGCGCCACCGTGCCGGCGCCGTGCATGAGGGAGTTCTCCACCAGGGTGGCGAGGACCTGGGAGACCGCGCCGGGCGTGCCGACCGCCCGCAGGTGCGGCTTGCCCGAATGGACCACGGCCCGGCCGGCCGCCCGGTACGCCGGGCGCCACTCCTCCACCTGTTGGAGCACGATCTCGTCGAGGTCGAAGCCGACCGCGGAGCCCAGCCGCGGGTCGCGGGAGTTGGTGAGCAACCTCTGCACGACATCCGTCAGGCGCTCCACCTGGGCGAGCGCGATCGCCGCCTCCTCCTTGACGGTCTCCGGGTCCTCGGTGGCGATGATCTCCTCCAACCGCATGGACAGCGCGGTCAGCGGGGTGCGCAGCTGGTGGGAGGCGTCGGCGGCCAACCGGCGCTCGGCGGTGATCATGCGCGCGATGCGTTCGGCGCTCGCGTCCAGGACGTCGGCGACCCGGTCCAGCTCCGGCACGCCGTAGCGGCGGTGGCGGGGACGGGGGTCCCCCGATCCCAGGCGTTCGGCGGTCTCCGCCAGGTCGGTCAGCGGCGCGGAGACCCGGCGGGCCTGCCGGACCGCCAGCAGGATCGCCGATATCACCGCCAGGCCGGAGACGGCGAGGATGATGAGCAGGGTGCGGCCGACCTCGTCGCCGATGACGTCCCGGGACTGCTGCACGGTGACGATCTCGCCCCGCGCCCCGGCCTCCGATCCCTGGATGACGCCGCCCTCCGGCTCCTCCCCCAGGGTGATCGGCTCCTCGCCGACCAGGTCGATGATCACGTGGCGGTCGCCGGGCACCGAGGTGCGCATGCTCTCGGCGGTGACCCGTTCCCCGGCCACCAGTCGGCTCTCGACCACCGCGACCAGGCGGGCGGCCTCCGACTGGAGGCGTTCGCGGGCCCCGCTCTCGATCGCCCGGGTCTCGACGATCACCAGGGAGACCCCGAAGACGGTGATCACCACGAGCACCACGGCGAGGATGGAGTTGATCAGACGGCGGCGCACGGCGGCGGGGTCAGCTCTTCTCGAAGCGGAAACCGACCCCGCGCACGGTGGCGATGTAGCGGGGGTTGGCGGCGTCGTCGCCGAGTTTCTTGCGCAGCCAGGAGATGTGCATGTCGAGGGTCTTGGTGGAGGACCACCAGGTGGTGTCCCACACCTCGCGCATCAGCTGTTCCCGGGTCACCACCCGACCGGCGTCCCGCACCAGGACCCGCAACAGGTCGAACTCCTTGGCGGTCAGGTGCAGTTCCTCGTCGCCGAGCCAGGCCCGGTGGGACTCCACGTCGATCCGGATGCCGTGCACGACCGGGGCGGGCACGGGCTCGGTGCTGCCGCGCCGCAGCAGGGCCCGCACCCGGGCGAGGAGCTCGGCGAGGCGGAAGGGCTTGGTGACGTAGTCGTCGGCGCCGGCGTCGAGCCCGACGACGGTGTCCACCTCGTCGGCCCGGGCGGTGAGCACGAGCACCGGGAGGGTCAGGCCCTCGGTGCGCAGCCGGCGGCAGACCTCGAGTCCGTCCATGCCGGGCAGTCCCAGGTCCAGGACCACCAGGTCCACGTCCCCGCGCAGACCGGTCTCCAACGCGGCCGGCCCGTCCTCGCGCACCTCCACCTCGTAGCCCTCGCGGCGCAGCGCGCGGGCCAGCGGTTCCGAGATGGAGGCGTCGTCCTCGGCGAGCAGTACTCGGGTCATGGGCCGATGGTAGACGGCGGGGGCGGGGCCGTCGGCGAATCCCGCCCGGGGCGGGGCGGTTCCCGGGACCTGGGGGG
>NZ_VKHS01000747.1 GCF_014141525.1 Streptomyces calidiresistens | reverse complement strand
GTCCAGGCGGGGACGGGGCGGAGACATGTCGACCAGGCGGTGCGGGGGGACCACGGCCCCCGGGCGCACCGAGAAGTCCCCCGAGGCGCTGGCCCGCAGACCCACCGCGTCCCAGTTGTCCTCCACGACGAAGTCCCCACGGGGCAGGAAGGCCACCAGGACGCGTCCTCCCACCACCGTGTTGGCCCCCATGAAGGAGGCGTGCCGACCGGCTGACCCCCAGGGCCAGCGGCCCGAGTCCAACCGCAACCCGTCCGCCGTGAGTTCACCCGTGCCCCGGGGCATGGAGGCGCACCCCACCGGGGCGGAGCCGTCGAAGACCTCCCGGGCGCCCTCCTCGGGCAGGTAATGGGTGAGGACGGAGTGCGCGGAGGAGACCGTCGCGTACCACCCCGCCGCGGCGTCGCCCCCGGCCAGGGTCATGATGGCCTCCGCGGCGGTGAGGGGGTCCACGCCGGGGCCGCCCAGCTCGACCGGCATGCCCATCCGGAGCAGATCCCCGGCGACCAGCCCCGCCACGACGGCGGGGGCGAGACAGCCCTCGCGCTCCCCGGCGTCGGCGTGCTCGGCCGCCGTGACGGCGACCTCCGCGGCGGCCTTCGAGACGCCCTCGCCCCTGTCGGTACCCCCGGATTCCGCGACCCTTTCGACCATGAGCCGATTCAAGCGCACCCGGCCCCCGCCGGCCGGCCCTCCCATCGGTGGACACCGGACCCGTCCGGACGGTGGATGGGGGTCACCGTCGAACGATGCTCCCGTACCGGCCGGCCCCGCTCGATACTCGGTGTCATGGAACGCGCACCGGCCGTGTCAGTGACCGGTCTAGAGAAGAGCTACCACGGCACCCCCGTGGTGTCCGGCTTCGACCTGCGGGTGGACCGGGGCGAGATCTTCGCCCTGCTCGGCCCCAACGGCGCCGGCAAGACCACCGTGGTCGAGATCCTGGAGGGCCACCGGACCCGGGACGCCGGGGAGGTGAGGGTGCTGGGCACCGACCCCCACCGCGCCGGTTCCCGATGGCGGGCCCGCATCGGCATCGTGGCCCAGCAGGACAGTGCCTTCCCCGACCTCACGGTCCGGGAGACGCTCCGGCACTTCGCCGGGTACTACCCCTCCCCCCGCGACCCCGACGAGGTGTTGGAGGCCGTGGGTCTCGCGGAGCGGGGCGGGGCCCGGGTGCCCGACCTCTCGGGCGGCCAGCGTCGTCGGCTGAGCGTGGCGCTGGGCATCATCGGTGACCCGGAACTGCTCTTCCTGGACGAGCCCACCACCGGGTTCGACCCGGAGGCCCGGCGCCGCTTCTGGGCGCTCATCAAGAAGCTGAGCGCCGGCGGCATGACCATCCTGCTCACCACCCACTACCTCGACGAGGCGGAGTACCTGGCCGACCGGATCGGGCTGATCGTCGCGGGCCGGATGCGCGACGTGGGGCCGCCGAGCAGTGTCGGGGGGCGGGACACCGACCGAACCCTGGTGGCCTGGGACACCCCGGAGGGCCGTCGGGAACGCGAGACCGCCACTCCCACCGCGACGGTGCTCGAACTCGCCGAGCGGTACGACGGCGAGGTGCCGGGGCTGAGCGTCAGGCGGCCCACCCTGGAGGACGTGTACCTGCGGTTGATCGGAGAACACCAATGAGCGCCCCCCCGTCCGACCGTCGCACCGAGGGGGAGGAGGGAGCCGGGCCCCCGGTGCCCTCCACCGTGGACATCGGCATGCGGCGAGCCGTCCTGGAGACCCGGCAGATCTTCCGTCAGCGCGAGGCGTTCGTCTTCACCTTCGCCTTCCCCCTGGTCGTCATGGGGATGTTCGGACTGATCTTCACCGACGACATCCCGGGCACGGATGTCCCCTTCCGCCAGTACTTCATCGCCGGAATGATCGCCACCGGTCTGATGGCGGCCACCTTCGTCAACCTGGGCATCGCGATCGCGATCGAACGCGACGACGGCACCCTCAAGCACCTCCGGGGCACCCCGATGCGGGTGGGGGCCTATTTCATCGGCAAGATCGTGATGGTCGCCGTGGTCACCGCCATCCAGGTGGCCGTGTTGTTGATCTTCGCCGTTCTCGTGCTGGGTCTGCCGTTGCCCACCGGGATGGATCGCTGGCTCACCTTCGCCTGGGTGATGGTCCTCGGCGTGGTGGTGTTCACCCTCCTGGGTGTGGTCATCAGCGCCGTGCCGAGGAGCAGCCGCAGCGCCGCGCCGGTGGTGATCCTCCCGTTCATGGTGTTGCAGTTCATCTCCGGGGTGTTCTTCGTGTTCACCGACATGCCCGGTGTGATGCAACAACTCGGCGCGCTCTTCCCGCTCAAGTGGGTCGGTCAGGGGCTGCGGTCGGTGTTCCTGCCCGACTCGCTGCAGGCGATCGAGCCCGCCGGGTCGTGGGAGCATGGCACCATCGCCCTGGTGCTGCTCGCCTGGTTGGTCGTCTGTCTGGTGCTCGCTCCCGCGACGTTCCGGTGGCAGCGCTCACGGTCGTGAGAACGTTCGCCATCGACACCCGGGGACCGCGTATGGACACGGCTCGAGAGGGCGGGAGGCACGACGGGGGCCGGCGCCCCGTCGATGTCGCCGGCGCGGCGGTGTCGCTCGAGCCCCCCACGGGAGGCGCGGAGGGCACGGGGGAGGGGC
>NZ_VKHS01000746.1 GCF_014141525.1 Streptomyces calidiresistens | reverse complement strand
GGACGGGGCGAACCGGGCGGGCCGCGGTCGGGCCGAGCCGGGGTGGTGCTAGGGCACGGCCGGGTCCAGCAGCTCGTCGAAGGCGGAGTCCAGGCTCCGCCACGCCTCCGGTCCGGCGGCGTACTCGCCGTCCGTCAACAGGCAGGAGTCGAGGAGTTCGGTGATGCCCTCCGCGTCCAGCTCCGGGGAGACGAAGACCAGCAGGTGTCCGCGGTCCCCCAGTTCCGGGTCCCAGTCCAGGGCGGCGGCGGCCAGTCGCTCGGCCGGCATCATGTCGCGGGCCGCGTCGGGGAGCGCGGCCAGCCAGGGGCCGAGGTTGTCCACGCACAGCGCCCCGCCGGCCGCGTCCCAGGACAGCAGCGTGTCGGGGCGGTTGGCCAGCCAGAAGCGCCCCCGGCTCCGGGCGGCGGCGCAGGCCAGGTCCTCCAGCGCGGCGTGCAGGCGGGCGGGGTGGAAGGGCCGGCGGGCCCGCCACACCCGGGTGGTCACCCCGTGCGCGTCGGCCTCCTGGGGCAGCAGGGCGCAGGCGGGGTGCTGCCGGGCCGCCGCGGCGGCGGGATCGAAGCCGGCGGTGAGGACGGCGACGAGACCGGGGTCGGTCACGGCGATCCGGCGGGCGGTGGGGTGCAGTTGGGTGAGCAGTTCCAGGTCGGCCGGGTCGGGGGTGTGGAGGACGGCCGTGCCGGCCGCGCCCGGGTTCCCCGTCCGCCCCTCCGACGCGGAGTCCGCGCCGGGGTCCGGTTCCTCCGAGCCGTCGGCCAGGACCAGGACCGGCGGGTACTCCAGCTGGCGGGCGAAGGTGTCGGCGACCACCCGCTGGTCACCGGGGGCCGCGGCAAGGCCCGCCTCGGCGAGGTCGTCGCCGTTGCCCAGGCAGGGCAGGACGAGGGCGGGATCCACCGCGCAGGTCACGCCGACCAGTTCGAAGCGACCGTGGCCGTGCGCGGCCACCACCTCGGCCATCGACCGCGGCTCGACCGAGTCCCACAGTTCCACGACGGCCAGCCGGCACAGCCCGCCGTCGGCGAGGCGTTCCAGTTCGGGCACCAGATCCTCGCGCAGCGCGCAGCAGGCACAGTCGTTGACCAGCGGGGTCTCCCCGCTGTCGGTGAGACCGGTGCCGTCCGCCAGGGTGCGGCGCACGGTGCCGCCTGGGGCGGCGGAGAGGTCGTGGTGGAGGGCGATCGCGCCGGGCACCTCCCGCAGCAGGCGGCGCACGACGGCACGGCGGGCGTCGCGGTGGAGGCCGGCGACGATGACGACGGGCAGCATCAGCGGCTCCCGTCGGCCCCGTCACGGGTGCCGGCGGCCCGGCCCGACCGGCCCGACCCGTAGCGGCGTTCGAAGCGCTCGACCCGGCCGGCGGTGTCCAGCACCCGGGCGGTACCGGTGTAGAAGGGATGACTGACCGA
This sequence comes from Streptomyces calidiresistens, assembly GCF_014141525.1. Lineage (GTDB taxonomy): Bacteria > Actinomycetota > Actinomycetes > Streptomycetales > Streptomycetaceae > Streptomyces > Streptomyces calidiresistens. The sequence goes on along the minus strand of NZ_VKHS01000746.1, from coordinate 1,224 downwards.
GGAGGTCTCGACGTCGACGACGGGGTAGGTGTTGCCGTCCTCCCACTCGATGGTCTTCCCACCGTTCGCCGTGCCGGCGAGGGTGGAGCGGGTGAGGAAGGCGTGGCCCGCGGCCCGGTCACGGAAGACGACGGGCCCGTAGGCGGGGTGGATACCGGGCTTCACGGCGGTTCTCTCCTAGCGCTCTTCTCGGTAGGTGACGTGGCGGCGGGCCACGGGGTCGTACTTGCGCAGCACGAGGCGGTCGGGGTTGTTCCGCCGGTTCTTGCGGGTGACGTAGGTGTGGCCGGTGCCGGCCGTGGACCGGAGTTTGATCACCGGCCGAATGGTGGAGCGGGACGAGCCGCTGGGGTTTCCGGACGCCATGTGGAGTACTATACAGAAACGGGAATCATTTTCATTATGCTCCCCTCCGCCCCTCCCGTGACCCCGGTCACGCCCGGACGCGCGGGAGGGGACGACCCGACCGCACCCCGTCGGGCGGGCCGCACCCGCCCGGACCCCCAGGAGGAAGTCCACGTGTCCGCCCACTGCCAGCTGACCGGCCGCGCGCCGGGCTTCGGCAACACCATCTCCCACTCCCACCGGCGCACCTCCCGGCGCTTCGACCCCAACATCCAGCGCAAGCGCTACTGGCTGCCCTCCGAGGGCCGGCACGTGCGGCTGCGGCTGAGCACCAAGGGCATCCGCACGGTGGACACCATCGGCATCGAGGCGGCCGTCGCCCGTATCCGCGCCCGCGGCGAGAAGGTCTGAGGGGGACGAGGTGGCGAAGAGGAGCAAGGTCGCGAAGAACGAGCGGCGCAAGGAGATCGTCGCCCGGTACGCCGAGCGGCGGGCCGAGCTGAAGGAGATCATCCGGCGCCCCGACACCGACCCGGAGGCCCGCGAGGCCGCGCAGCGCGAGCTGCGGCGCCAGCCGCGCGACGCGAGCCCGGTGCGGGTGCGCAACCGGGACTCGGTGGACGGCCGGCCGCGCGGACACTTCCGTGCCTTCGGGCTCTCCCGGGTGAACCTGCGCTCGCAGGCGCACGCCGGCTACCTGCCGGGCGTGCGCAAGTCCAGTTGGTGAGCCCCGGCCGATGAAGCCGGTGGGGTCGTCGGGCCGGGGCCGATCCACCCGGCGACCCCACCGTTCGGTGGGTCCGCCCACCCCGGGGTCCGCCGACGGATCCCGCCCCGAACGCGGCGGGGCGGCGCCCTTCCTCCGCCCTCCTCCGGCGC
>NZ_VKHS01000745.1 GCF_014141525.1 Streptomyces calidiresistens | reverse complement strand
GGGTGGTGGTCGCCGTCGCGTTCGCGCTCGGCGGCCCGCCGCGGGCGCCGGGCGCCCCGCGCCCCCGCACGCCCCGGGAGCTCGCCCGTTCGTTCGCCGCCCCCCTGTGCGCCGGCGCGCTGCTGGTACCGCTGGTGGCGTCCTTCAGCCGGGGCGCGTGGATCGCCACGGCCGTCGCCTGCGCGGTGATGCTGCTGTTCGCCGGTCGGCTCTCGCGGCGTGCCCTGGTGCTGCTCCTGTGCGGGAGCGTCCTCGCCGTCGGCCTGGCCGCCGCCGGCTCCGGCCGGGTCGCCGACCGGCTCACCAGCATCGGCCGGGTCACCGAGACCCCCGACCAGTCCGTGATCGACCGGTACGCCCTGTGGGACGCCGCCCTGACCATGTGGAGCCGGGAGCCGTGGACCGGGGTCGGCCCGCGCGGCTTCCCCGACCACCGGGACGCGACGGCCTCCGTCGCGCTGTCCGCCGGCAGCGACACCGCCGGCGCCGGGTGGGAGTTCGAGCGGCAGCAACTGCTCTCCCCGCACAACATGTACCTGCTGGTCCTGGCCGAGCAGGGACTGCTGGGCGCGACCGCGGCATTCGGTGCCTGGGCGATCCTCCTGACGGGCTGTCTGCGACGGTTGCGCGGCGTCCCCCCGGGAACCCCCCGCCGGCTCGGACTGGCCGCCACCGGCCTGCTGACCTGGCAACTGGTCAATTTCCTGTACGCGGACATCGGCGGACCCACCACCGTGCTGACGGGACTCGCCTTCGGCCTGGCCGCCTGGTGGGCCCTGGCCCCGGCCTCCGCGACCGGCGCCGGCACCCCCGGCGCCCCCGGGGACATCGGGGCGCGGCGGTGAGCGGGCCGGTCGGCGCGCCCGACACCGACCGCGCGCCCACCGCGACCGGGGGCGCGCGCCGCCCCGGCCGTCCCGGCCCTCCCCGCCGACCCGGCCGCGCCCGGCGGGTCGGCGGGGAGGACCGGTTCGTCGCCCGGGCCGCCGGCGTCACCGGCCTGATGCTGGCCGCCGGCGCCCTGCTCGGCCTGCTCCGCGACCGCACGATCGCCGGCCTGTACGGCGCCGGTGACGCCACCGACGCCTTCCTGGTGGCCTGGACCATCCCCGAGTTCGCCTCCACGCTCCTCATCGAGGACGCCATGGCGCTGGTGCTCGTCCCCGCCTTCAGCCTGGCGCTGGCCCGCCGCGCCGCCCACCGGGCCGCCGGGGACACGACGGGTCCGGACCCGGTGCGCGCCCTGGTCGCCACCGGCCTCCCCCGACTGGCGCTCTGGCTGGCCGCGGCGGCGGCCGTGCCCGCCCTGGCCGCCCCGTGGGTGGTCCGTCTGCTGGCCCCCGGCCTCGCCGACCCGGCCGCGGCCGTCGCCTGCACCCGCCTGACCTCGGTCACCGTCCTCGCCTTCGGTGTCGCGGGGTACTTCAGCGCCCTGCTCCGCGCCCACCGCAGCTTCGCCCCGCCGGCCGCCGTCTACGCGGCGTACAACATCGGCATCGTCGTCTGCGCCCTCGCGCTGCACGACCTGTGGGGCATCCGCGCGGCGGCGGTGGGCGTCGCGGTCGGCGGGGTGCTCATGGTCCTGGTGCAGCTGCCCTTCGTCCTGCGGCACCTTCGCGCGCGAACCGTGCCGGACCCGGACGGGCCGGGGGCCCGGGGAGCCGCCGGGGAACCCCGGGGGTCCCGGTCCCCGGAAGCCGCCGGGGCGATGACCTTCGGCGTGGTGCTGCCCGTCGCGCTGTTCGCCCTCGCCCGCCAGTCCCAGGTGCTCGTCGAGCGCCACCTCGCCTCCGAACTCCCCGCCGGCGCCATCTCGCACCTGAACTACGCCCAGAAGATCGGCCAGCTCCCGATGGTCGCGGCCCTGATGATCTGCACCGTCACCCTTCCCCTGGTCGCCCGGGCGCTGGCCGACGGCGACCCCGACCGGGCCCGTGACCGGGTCGAGCGCGATCTGCTGCTCGCCGGCGCGATCGTCCTGCTCGGCACCGCCTGGATGATCTCCTGCGCCCCCGAGCTGGTCCGCCTCCTCTTCGAACAGGGGGCCTTCGACGCGGCGGCCGGGGACGCCACCGCCGACGTGCTGCGCGTCTACGCCCTCGGGCTCCTCGGCCACACCCTGGTCGGGGCGCTCATCCGCCCCTACTGCGCGGCGGGACGTCCGGGCTGGTACCCCTTCGCGGCGATGTGCGCGGGCCTGGCGGTCACCGTGGTGGCCGGGACGGCGTTCGTCGAGCGGTGGGGCGCCCCCGGCATCGCCGCGGCCAACGCCCTGGGCGTCGCGGTCACGGCACTGCTGATGCTGTGCGGCGGCCGGTTCCGGGTGGTGCCCGCCCGCCCCGTCCCGGTGCTGGCGGGGTTGGCCCGGCTCGCGCTCGCCGCGCTGGCGGCCGGCGCGGCGGCCCGACCGGCGGCCGACGCCGTTGCGGGCCGCCTCCCGGCCGGCCCGGCCGACGCGGCGCTCGGCGCCGTGACCGGCGGGCTGGTCTGCGGGCTCGTCTTCGCCGCGGTGGCGGTGCTCCTCGGGGCCCCCGCGCTCCTCGGCGGCCCCGGGGCGCCGTGGCCGCGTCCGCGCGCAGACCGGCCGCCGCCCGGCGCGGACGGGCCCGGCCGGGGGTCCTCCCCGCCGCCGGCCCCCGACC
>NZ_VKHS01000744.1 GCF_014141525.1 Streptomyces calidiresistens | reverse complement strand
GGAGGGGGCCGGCGGCACCGGCGGCGGGGACTCCTCGGAACGGCACACCCCACGACCGTAAGGGGGCCCGTTCCGTCGTCGTCGCCGGATCGGCCGGCACCCGCCCACCGTGCGAAGTCCGTCGTCGGGCCCATTATCCGGAAAAACCATCGCGCGTCCCCCGGTTGGGTGCACACTGGGCCCGACATTCACCGGATGGGGGGCCGTCGGGGTTCCTCGTCCTGCACGGAAAAGAGCGGACCTGTGCGTCGTACGATCCGAACCGCCCTGTTCGCGGCGGTGACCTTCGCGTTCCTCGCGCCCCTCGCCCCGGCCCACGCCGCGTCCACCACCGGCGATCTCATGATCACCCACGTGCGTCCCAACGCCGCCGGAGCGGACATCAAGGACGGCAAGCAGGTCAATCTCAACGGCGAGTACTTCATCATCAAGAACGTCTCGAAGAAGACCGTCGACGTCGGCGGGTGGATCCCCGACATCACCACCAACACCTACGGTCGGGCCCTGCCCTCCTACAAGCTGCCCGCCGGCGCCAAGGCGTACGTGCACACCGGCAGCGGCACCCACCGCAAGGACGCCAACGGCAACCACCACATCTACCGCGGCTACGCCCGGCACGTCCTGCCCAACGACGGCAAGGCCAAGAACCCCAACCTGCGGCTGAAGAAGCCCGGCAGCGCGGACAACAACGCCGCCGCCGGCACCGTCAGCGCCTGCAACTGGAACGTCGCCGCCGACGGGAAGACCTACACCTGCTGAACCGGCCGGTCCCGTTCCCGCGGGAACGGGACCGGCACCGGCACCGGGCGGTCCCCGGCACGTGTCGGACCGCCGACCGTCGGTCTCACCCCCCAAGGGACGTGACCGCGACCGCCGGTCGGTCCTCCCCGGCGGGGAAGTGCGGGAGGAGGTACTCGGCGAGTTCCTCCAGAACCTCCCGCACCGGCCGGACGTTGTGCCGCAGGTTGACCATCAACTGGTTCACCCCTCCCGCCCGGTAGGCGGCGAAGAGTTCGAGCAGCGGTTCCCGCCCCATGGCCCATCCCTGCGTCATGGGGCGGGGAGGGGAGACGGGGTCCTCGTCCAGGACGAGGTAACCGGCCTGGCCGTAGGGCTTGAAACCCGGTTCGCCGACCTCCCCCGTCGCCCGGCGCCACCGCGCGGTGTTGGCCCGTTGCCGTTCGGGGTCCAGCGCGGTGTACAACCATCCGTCGGCGCGCTCCGCGATCCACTCCAGCGGTTGCCGTCCCCGTCCGATCATCAGCATCGGCAGGCGGCCCCGCGGCGGCACGGGCACCATGCCGATCCCGGGGGCCAGCTCCCCCAGGGAACAGTGGTGACCGGCCGTCGAACCGTCGGTGACGTGACGCAGGTACTCCCAGCCCTCCCTCAGCCGGGGACCGATCTCCCCGGGCGCGGTGCCGAACGCCGGCATCTCCCCGGGGCGGTCGCCGCCCACCACGCCCAACAGCATCCGGCCGCCGGAGAGGTGGTCCACCGAGACGGCGGCCTTCGCGACGTGCAGCGGGTGCCGCAGGGGCAGCACGACCCCGGCGGTGCCCAGCGTGATGCGTCGTGTCGTGGTGGTCAGCACCCCCAGGTACACCCAGGGGTCGAAGAGTTGCCCCCCGTCGCCCTCGCCGGGGACCAGGAGGGGCACGTCCCGCAGCCACAGGGAGGCGAACCCGGCGTCCTCGGCCGCGCGGACCGTCTCCAGGTGACCCTCCATGGTCGGTACGTCCCCGGTGAACGACTCCAGGGGGGCGATGAGGCCGAGCGTCATGCCGTCCGGCGGAAAGGCGCGGACCATGCCGGGGTGGAGGGCGCCGGGGTCCGGGCTCATCCCTCTCCCCCGGGCCCCCCGGGGACCGCACCCTCCGGGACGGCCTTCCTCAACGCGGCGTTCTCCGCCTCCAGCCGGGCCATTCGGTCGCGGATCGGTTCCAGTACCTCCTCGAGTTCCGCGAGGGTGTAGCGGGCCTCGATGTGCTGCGGGCAGTTCCAGTCGTAGGCCTCGACGTCGATCACCATCGTGCGTTCGACAACGGCCCGGTAGCCGTCGGGGACCGTGGGCCCGGCGTCGGTGCCCCGATCCCCGAGGGGGACGGTGCGGGCCCGTCCGAGGATCTTCAGGCGGGCGGCGTTCGGATAGTCCATGAGGAGGAGCGAGACCCGGTCGTCGCCGTCGAGGTTGCCGGTGGTGATGTACTGCCGGTTCCCCCGGTACTCGGCGAAGGCGAGGGTGCGGTCGTCCACGACCCGGAGGAAGCCGGGCGGGCCGCCCCGGTGTTGGACGTAGGGCCACCCGGTGGAGCCGACGCTGGCCAGGTAGAAGCTGGTGCGGGAGGCCACGAAGGCCGCCTCGGCGGGGCCGAGGCGATCGGTGTCGCCGCCTCCCGCCTCCATGCGCGCGTAGGCCCGTCGGCTGCCGTTCCGTTCCTGGTGCCGTTGAACGGCCGGGGTGAAGAGCAACCTGGCGTAGCGACTCGTCACGTCGTCTCACCACCAGTAGGCGGGATAGCGGGTCCCCCCGGCGCGCCGACCGGTGAGGACACCGACCCCCACCAGGACCAGGGTGGCGAGCAGCAGGAGGGAGAGGAAGGAGACCACCGGGGGCTGGGTGAGGACGACGAGGACGGCGGT
>NZ_VKHS01000743.1 GCF_014141525.1 Streptomyces calidiresistens | reverse complement strand
ACCCCCTCGTCACCGGAGGTGAGGCCGTGACCCAGCCCCAACTCCCCGGGCCGGACCCGGCGGCCTCCCGGGCGGGGTCCCCCTCCGCCGTTCCGGGCGCCCCGGCGGCCGAGCCCCCGCCGGACCCGACCGGTGAACAGACCGGTGGCGACCCGTCCGCCCCTCCGCGCCGAACGGGGCGCCCCCGCCCGGTGTGGCGCACCTTCCGCCGCCACAAACCCGCCGTCGCGGGGGCGGTGATCACCCTCTTCCTGCTGTTCGTCGTGCTCTTCGCCGAGTTCCTGGCGCCCTTCGGCACCGGTCGGCTCAACGCCGACTACACCTACGCGCCCCCGCAAACCCTGCGGGTCAGCCTCTCCGAGGGCCTCTACGTCCACGGCTACGCCTTCGAGCAGGACGAGAACCTGCGGATCCACTACTCGATCGACGAGTCCGAGCGGATTCCGGTGCGGCTCTTCGCCAAGGGGGAGTCCTACCGCCTGTTGGGCGTCATCCCGACCGATCGTCACCTCATCGGACCGGTGAATCCGGACGATCCGATGTACCTCCTCGGCTCCGACCGCGTCGGCCGGGACCAACTCTCCCGCCTCATCCACGCCACCCGGATCTCGCTCTCCGTCGGCCTGGTCGGCGTCGCCCTCGCCTTCGTCCTGGGCGTCGTGCTCGGCGGCATCTCCGGCTACCTCGGCGGCCGGGTGGACACCCTGATCCAACGCTTCATCGAGTTCGTGATGGCCGTGCCCACCCTGCCGCTGTGGTTGGGCATGACCGCGGCCATCCCCGTGGACATCGGACCCGTCCGCAGATATTTCCTGATCAGCGTCATCCTCTCGCTGCTCGCCTGGACCACCCTCGCCCGCGAGGTGCGCGGACGCTTCCTGATGCTGCGCCACGAGGACTTCGTCACCGCCGCCCGCCTCGACGGCGCCTCCGGGGGACGCATCGTCTTCCGCCACATGCTCCCCTCCTTCACCAGTCACCTCATCGCCGCGCTCACCCTCTCCATCCCCGGCGTGATCCTCGCCGAGACGGCCCTGAGCTGGCTCGGGCTGGGAATGCGGCCACCGGTCGTGAGCCTGGGCGTGCTGCTCAACGACGCCACCTCCGTACGGGTCATCGACCAGGCGCCCTGGCTGTTGCTGCCCGGCCTGTTGGTGGTGGTCATCGTGCTGGCCCTCAACTTCGTCGGTGACGGGCTGCGCGACGCGGCCGACCCCTACCGCCGATGAACCCCGCCGGCCCCCGGCGCGCTTCGCCCGGGGGCCGGCGGTACCACCCCACCCCGGCGGGGCCGGAAACCACCGGACCCGCCGGGAACCACCCGAACCGACGATGGAGAACGCCATGCCGGCCCCCACCACCGGTGCCGCCCCCGGCGGCACGATGTCCGCCCCCGACACCGCGCGGGGCCCGGGCAGCGGAAAGGAGCGCACCGCCCATGCCGGAGGCGACCCCGCCCGAGGTGATTCCGGCGCCGGCACCGCCGGTGGCGGGCCGTCCGCCCCTCCCGGTGGGCACGAGCGCGCCGGCGCCCCCGACGCCGCCGGGCACACCGCCGGGGAGCCCCCGCTGCTGCGGGTCAGCGGCCTGCGCACCCACTTCGAGACCGACGACGGCGTGGTGCGAGCGGTCGACGGGGTGGACCTGGTCGTGAACGCCGGACGGATCGTCTGCGTGGTGGGGGAGTCCGGCTGCGGCAAGAGCGTCACCGCCCGCTCCGTCCTCGGCCTGGTCGATCCCCCGGGCCGGGTGGTCGGCGGCACCGTCCAGTGGCGGGGCGGCGGCCGTTCGACCCCGGTGGACCCCACCGCACTGCACCCGCGCGACCCCGTGCTGCGGAGCGTGCGCGGCGGGGAGATCGCCATGGTCTTCCAGGAACCGATGGCCTCCCTGTCCCCCATGCACACCATCGGGGACCAACTCGTGGAAACCATCCGCCTGCACCGGGGAATGAACCGCGCCGAGGCACGTGACCACGCGATCTCCGTGCTGCGCCGGGTGGGCATCCCGCAACCCGAACGGCGCTTCGACGCCTACTCCTTCCAGCTCTCCGGCGGGATGTGCCAGCGCGTCATGATCGCCATGGGACTCTCCTGCGACCCGGACCTGCTGATCGCCGACGAACCCACCACCGCCCTGGACGTCACCATCCAGGCCCGCATCCTCGACCTGTTGTTGGACCTCCGGGAGAGCACCGGCCTCGCGGTCCTCTTCATCACCCACGACCTCGGGGTGGTCGCGGAGATCGCCGACGAGGTGGTGGTGATGTACCTGGGCACCGTGGTGGAGCGGGGACCCGTGGACGACATCTTCCACCACCCCCGCCACCCCTACACCCGGGCCCTGCTGGCCTCGGTACCGGGCCTCGGAGCGGAAGGCGGCCCGGCGCCGGACCCCTCCGGCCGGGGGCACCTGCCCCAGATCCGGGGCCGGGTCCCGCACCCCTCGGAACGCCCGACGGGGTGCCCCTTCCACCCGCGCTGCGACGAGGCGATCGCCGGCGTGTGCGACGCGGGGCCGCCCCCGGAGGTGGTGCTCGGCCCGGACCGCACCGTCCGCTGCGTGCTGTACGGGGACCCGCCGGACACCTCGGGGACCCCCGATCCCGCCCGGGCCGCCGAGGGACCCCTCCCCGGGGAGGACCC
>NZ_VKHS01000742.1 GCF_014141525.1 Streptomyces calidiresistens | reverse complement strand
GGCCCCGGACACGCCCGCACGACCCCGGGGCCGGCGCCCCCGGGTGGTGGTGATCAGTCCCCCCTTCCTCTCCCACGCCCGACCGATGTCCGTGTTCGCCCGGGCGCTGCACCGGGCCGGCGCCGATACGGTGCTGGCCTGCGGCCCCGACTTCGCCCACCTGGCCGAGGAGGCGGGCACGGGGTTCGCGGAGCTGATCGTCACCCGCAACGCCAACACCGGCATCGCCGAACGCACCGAGCAGGCCGCCGGCGAGGCGGCCCGACTGAGGGAGTTCCTGGAGGCCACCCGGGACGGAGCGGTGCCCGCCCTGTTCGCCCAGGCCCGCCACCGCCGGGCCGACCTGCTGGCCGACCCGGACGGGGTGCGCGAGCGGATCGCCGCCCTGCACGCGCGCCTGCGTCCCGACTGGTACGTGGTGGACCTGCTCGCCCACTCCGCCGCCCTGGCCCTGTACTGCCTCGGCCTGCCCCGGGTCACCTTCTGTCCCGGCCACCCCGGCTACCTGCCGGCGGACGACACCTCCTGGTTCGGGATGCCCACGGCCTGGCCCCGGGCGATCCGGCCGGACCCCGCCGAGCTGGAACGGCTGCGGGCGGCGGTGATCGGGAACGACCGGATGTTCACCGAACTGTTCGCGACCGTGGTGCGACGCGTCGCCCCGCACCGTCCGGTGCCGCGCCGGGCGTTCGCTCTGTGTTCCCCGCACGCCGTGGTGTTCAACTACCCCGATCTGCCCTGGTTGCCGGCGCTGCCCCCGGGCGCCGGCGAGGCGGTGCGGATCGGTCACTGCGTCGGCGTCGGGGAGGAGCCGGGCCCCGGGGAGGCGCCCACGACGGCGTGGGAGGAGCGGTTGGCCTCGATCGGCGCCGGGCCGGGCGGTCGGCCGCTGGTGCTCGTCGCGCTCGGGACCTTCCTCTCGGCCCGTGACGACGTGCTGCGGGCGGCGGCCGAGGGGATCCTGGCGCACTGCCCGCGGGCCGCGGTGGTGGTGGCCGCCGGGAACCGCACCGCCGCGCTGCTCCCCCTCCTCGCCCCGGGGGGCCCGGGCGGCGGCCGACTGCTGGTGGCCGACTCCGTGCCGCAGCGGGCCCTGCTGGGCCGCGCCCGGGCGATGGTGCACCACGGCGGGAACAACTCCTTCACCGAGTGCCTGTGGGCCGGGGTGCCGGCGGTGGTGCTGCCCTTCTCCAGCGATCAGTTCGCCGTCGCCCACGACGCCGAACGGTCCGGCGCGGGGGTCGCGGTGGACCCCAACCTCCCGCCGGAGGAACTGGCCCGACGGATCGGGCGGGCCGTGGCCCGCCTGATCGAGGGGTCGGACGGGGCCGCGGAGGTGATGGCGCGGGTCCGGGAGGGAGGGCCGCTCCGGGGCGCGCGCCGGGTGGTGCGCATCATGGCCGGACTGCCCGGTACGGCGCTCGACGCGGCCCCCGGTGGGGGCACCGCGCCCGGGCGCCGCCCCACCGGGGACGGTGACGCGGAGCCGGATGTCGTCGTCCCGGCCGGATGAGCCCCGGCCGGGATCCCGACTTCCCGTCCCGGCGGCCGGCCGCCGGGGCGGGGAGGTGTGGCCGCGCCCGCCCCGGGTACGGGCAGGTCCGGGACCCCGGGCGGGGCCTCACGCGCGCAGGGGTCCCCGGACGATGCTCTTGCCGGAGTGGTCCGGGCTGCCGTTGAACGGCTCCTCGGAAACGTCGACCAGCGCGTATTCGCCCAGGTCCACGTTGTGCGGCAGCGGCAGCACCGCGGTGCCCTCGCCGTCCAGCACGCCGATGGGGATGAGCTTGCCCGCGCCCTCGTCCATCAGCCAGACCTCGAAGTAACCCGAGGTCTCCGGCAGTCCGCGCACGCTGATGACCAGGGCGTGCCCGGTCTCCTCGCCCCCGTCCAGCCGGACCCGGCCCACCGCCGGCAGGTCCACCCCCTCCGGGGGGTCGATCCGCACGTACTCCGCCGTGTACCCGGCGGAGGGCGTGGCGATCGGGGCGGTGTCCCGGCTCATCTGCCACCAGGTGCCCGCGCTGCCGATGAGGATGCCGACCATCAGCGAGGCGGCCACCGCGAACATCACCGGGCGGCGCCGGGGGCCGGGGATCGCCACCGGGGAAGTCGGCCGGGGATCGTCCCCGTCGGGTCCGGAGCGGGCGGCCGGCACGGCGGCGGTGGGAGCCCCGGGACCGGCGGTCCCCTCCTCCGCCGGGACGACCGGGCGACCGCCGGCGGTGCCCTCCGGGGACTCCGGAAGCTCCGGGGACTCCCCCCGGGAGGCGGTGGGATCGGCGGATGCGGCCGGGTCGGGGGGCACCGGCGCCAGGGGGTCGATCGTGCCGTCCCGGGGCCCGGGGGCACGGACCTCGGCCTCCACCTCGGCGGCGATGGCATCCCACACACCGGGGGGCGGGGCGACCACGTCGGCCTCCGCCGCGCCGGCGCCCCGGACGGCGGAGACGATCCCCCGCAGGTCGGTCAGCTCCGCCCGACAGCGCACGCAACCCCCCAGGTGGTCCCGGGCGGCGGAGGTGGGGGCGGCGCGGGCACCGTCGAGTGCGAGGGCGGCCAGCACCTCCTCGGGGAGGTGGTGCCCGGCCGCCGCCCCGCCCGGGCCGCCGGGATCGGGGACGGCGGGATCGGGGACGGCGGGGGAGTCGG
>NZ_VKHS01000741.1 GCF_014141525.1 Streptomyces calidiresistens | reverse complement strand
TCAGATGTTTATAAGAGACAGGGGGACGGGGAGGCCCGTCCACCGCGCCGGAGTACAAACCGGCGTACGCGGCCCCGTCGTCCTCGCCGTCCCCCACGACGTCGAAGACGCCGGAGACGGGGAGGATGTCGGCCACGGCACGACCCCGGGCCTCCTCCCCGGTGCGGCCGAACAGGTGATGGGCCCCGGTGTTCCAGTGGGTGATCCTGCCCCGGTGGTCGGCCACCACCACGGCCGGCGGTAAGAGGCCCGGGGGCGCGGGGTCCGGATCGGCCCCGGCGGTGGACGCTGCGTTCGGAGGGGTGGGCTGGTCGACCACGTTGTCTCCTTGGCGGGCGGAGGGCGGCTCCCACCGTACGCCTCCGAGCCCGTCCCCCGGGAGCGGTCCGGCCGACAAAGATCATCGGAACGGTGCGCTCGTGCCGGCACGCGCCCCGCGCGCCCGGAGCGGGCTCCGGTGCCCACGCGGCGGAACACGCCGTTCCGGGGCCGGGGGTCGCACGGGGGCGCGTGAGGGTGCCCATCGGCGCCCGTGTTCCGGTGGCGTCGGGGATCGACTCGGGAAGTGCGGGAACGGTTACCCACCGTTCACACGGGACGAGGCCGGGCGGTCACCGGCGCCGGCACGATCCGGACATGCTCGGAACCACGTCCGGGGACATCCCGCGCACCTTCCGCGAGGCCTGCCGGGCCGCCGCGTGGCGGTGCCCGGGGGTGACCCTCCACGACATCATCGAGGCCCGCCCGTCGCCGGTCGGCGCCCATCGGACCGGCGCGGGGGGTGCGGCTCCCGGGATCGTCCCCGTCCGCGGCGTCCACACGGCGACGATGCGCGACGAGCGGGACCGGTACCGGGTGGTGTGCCACCCGGGGAGCGGGATGGTCGCCTTCACGGCGCCGCCGCGGGCCCCGGGGGCACCGCGGGAGTTCCGGGAGCCCCCCGCGTGGGCCGGGACGTTCGAGCGGTACGGACTGCGGGTCCTGGCACCGGAGGTGTTGGCCTTCCCCCTGGACCTGTTGGGCCCCGACGCCCTCGACGAGCGCGGACGTGCGGAGGTGGCCCGGCGCCGGTACCGCACCACGGGGGAACTGTTGTTCCCGACCGATGCCCCGGTCCCCGGCCTCGCCGGGCCCTGACCGCCCCGGTCCCGACCGGACCGTCCTCCCCGGGCGGCCGACGGGCCGGTCGGGACCCGGCAAAGCCGTACGATCGGGACGTGCGCATCGTGACATGGAATCTGTGGTGGCGGTTCGGGCCCTGGGAGGAGCGCCGCAAGGCGATCCTGCACACGTTGCGCGAGGTGGACCCGGACATCGTGGGCCTGCAGGAGGTGTGGCGGGAGGGCGGGGAGAACCTCGCCGCCCAACTCGCCGAGGAGCTGGGCCTGCACTGGGCCTGGGCCCCGGCCGGCATGCCGCCGCACTGGGGGAGGCGGATCGAGGACCCGAACCTCGGCGTCGGCAACGCGGTCCTCAGCCGGTGGCCGATCGAGGCCACCGAGGTCCGCGCGCTCCCCTCGGCCGGTGGGCCGGAGGAGGGCAGGGTCGCCCTGCACACCCGGATCGCCTCCCCGCACGGGGCGGTGCCCTTCTTCACCACGCACCTGCACTCCCCTCCCTTCGGCTCCGCGATCCGCTGCGAGCAGGTGCGGGAGTTGGCCCGCTTCGTCGGCGAGCGGTACGGCAACGGGCCGATTCCGGCCATCGTGACCGGTGACTTCAACGCAGAGGCGGATTCCGACGAGTTGCGGTTGTTCGGCGGCTCGCGGACGGCGCCGGTGGTGCCCGGCCAGGTGATGATCGACGTGTGGCGGTACGCCGAGCCGGGTGCGCCGTGGGCGAGTTGGGACCCGCGCAACGAGTACCTGCGGCATCCGGCGGTGTTCCCCTCCCGGATCGACTACATCCACGTCGGTCTCCCGGGTCCCCGTGGCGTGGTCGGGGTGCGTTCGGTGGGTCTGGCGGGCGACGGGCCGGTGGGCGGCGTCTGGCCCTCGGATCACCTCGCGGTGGTGGCCGACCTCATCCCGCCGGAGGAACTCCCGGTCCTGCGCTGACCCGCCGCCGGGCCGATCGGGGCGGAGACCGATCGGCCCGGCGGGCTCCCGCTCCCGGCTGTGACGCGATCACATCCCTTAACACACATACAAGATGCGCCTTTGATAGCCTCCGGGCGTGCGGTTGACGAAGTTCACCGACCTGGCGCTGCGTGCCGTCATGCGCCTGGCGGTCTGCGACGAGGGCGAGACCCTGACCACCCGGGAGGTGGCGGACGGCGTGGCCGTCCCCCACACCCACATGGCCAAGGCGATCACCCGACTCCGGCACCTCGGGGTGGTGGAGGCCCGCCGGGGACGCGGCGGGGGCCTGGCACTGACGGACTTCGGACGCCACGCCTCCATCGGATGGATGGTGCGGGAACTGGAGGGGGACGAGGAGGTCGTCGCCTGCGAGGGCGACCGCCCCTGTCCCCTGCGCGCCGCCTGCCGCCTGCGCGGCGCGCTGCGCGAGGCACAGGAGGCGTTCCACCGGGCCCTGGACCCGCTCACCCCGGCCGACCTGGTCTCCTCACCCACCGGCCCGGTCCTGCTGGGGCTGCCCCGCTCGCGCCCCGAGCCGCCCACCGGGCCCGACTGACCCGCCGGAACGCACCCACCCC
>NZ_VKHS01000740.1 GCF_014141525.1 Streptomyces calidiresistens | reverse complement strand
TCAGATAACACAAACTTTTCTTTATTCACGCTGAAGACGGCATTCGCGATTATTTGTTTTTTTTTTCAAGCAGAGGACGGCATACGAGATAGCTCCAAGTCTCGGGGGCTCTGAGATGTGTATAAGTGACAGGGAGCGGGGGCGCGCCCGTCCCGTCCGCCCGACGGGCCCGGCGGGCGGACGGGACGGGTGGCGGGGAACGCGGCCCGGACCGGGAGTCGATGGTGCGGGCGATCCTGGACTCCGCCGACACCGGGCGCACCGATCGGCTCTTCCCCGGCGACATCGCCCAGTTCGCCGAGGGCGGGGGCATCTGTCTGGCGCACGGCGCGGCCGGGGTGCTGTACGCGCTGGCCGAGGCGGGCGCGGACCCGTACCCCGAGGGCGAGCGGTGGTTGCTGGACCGCCTGGCGGAACGGGGGCCGCGCACCCCGATGGGCCTGTACGACGGGCTGGCGGGCGTCGCTCTGACCCTGCACCGGCTCGGGTACCCCGAGCGTGCGCTGGAACTGGCCGGGGAGTTGTGCCTGCCGGACCGGGCGAAGGGGTGGGAACACCTGCCGGCGGACCTGTTCGGCGGCCTGGCCGGGGTGGGTCTGGTGCTGGACCGTCTCGCCGACCTCGGGGCCGGGGAGGCCGCCCGGCGGGGCGCGGAGCGGATCGCCGAGAGGTTCGTCGATCACCCCTCGCTGGTGGGTCCGGTCCGCCCCGACTCCCGCGCCGGTCTGCTGCACGGCGCCTCGGGCGCGGCCCTGTTCCTGATCCGGCGGTACGAACACGACGGGGAGCCGGCCCGGTTGGACGCGGCGGGTGCGGCGCTGCGCCGGGATCTGGCGCGATGTGCGGCCGACCGCTCGGGCACGCTGCTGGTCGATGAGGGACGGCGGTTGATGCCCTACGTGGGGGCCGGGAGCGTGGGGATCGCCATGGTGCTGGACGCCTACCTGGCGCACCGCCCGGAGGAGGACCTGGCCCGGGCCCGGGCCGCGATCCTGCCCGCCGCCCGCTCCCGCTTCTACGCCCAACCCGGCCTGTTCCGGGGGCGGGCGGGGATGATCCTGCACCTGGCCCGCACCCCGCTCGACGGCCCGTCGGAGGACCGGGCACGGGAGCTGGCGGAGCAGCTCGACGCGATGGCCTGGTACGCCGTCGCCCGGGGTGGCGGAACGGCCTTCCCCGGTGACCAGATGATGCGGCTGTCGATGGACCTGGCGACCGGCACCGCCGGGTGCCTGCTGGCCATGACGGCCGCCCGGGAGCCCGATCGCGGTGTCGGGTTGCCCTTCCTGCCGCCCCTCGCCCCGCGCGGCGACGGCCGGCTCCACGAACGCCCCCGCACGACGGGGGTGCACCACGGGACCGCGCCGTTCCCGCTCGTCACCCGATGAGTCCGGCGATCGGCGCGCCCCGCCCGGGGGTGTTCCCGACCACGGGAACCGCTCCGGGGGTTCCACCACATCACGCACACCCGATGCACCACACGAGGAAAGGATCACCGTCATGGCCCTTCTGGACCTGCAGATGATGGACGCCGCCCCCGAGACCGGCGAGACCGGCCTGCAGAGCACCGCCAGCCTGCTGCTGTGCGGCGACAGCAGCCTGAGCGTCGTCACCTGCTGACGTCCTCCTCTCCGCCGTGGCCCCGGGCGGTTGTCGCCCGGGGCCACGGCTCCGGTGTGTCCGGGGGTTCGGACGCGAGAGGGCCCTCGGGCCCGGAAGGAGCACGACGGACGGCGGAGGACAGGAGGGGTCCCGGAGGGGTTTCGGGGGGTTCGACGAACCCGAACGGCGACCGGCGGGGCCGGAGGGTGACCCGTCGGGCCGGCGGGCCGGACAGGAGGGTGGAGGACCGTGCCGGAGAGAGCAGCCGTACCCGTCCCGCCCGGGGGAGGTCCCGGGGTTCCCGACGTCCCGGGTGCCGCCCGTCTGGTGCTGCGGCGCGCCCGGGGTCGGGCCGTCGTGCTGGCCCTGGTGGGGCTGGCGGCCACCGCCGTGGAGCTGGCCCTGCCCGCCGCCCTGGGCGCGGCGCTGGACGGCTTGGTCGCCGGTGGGGCCGGTGGGGCGGCGCTGCCGTGGTGCGTGGGGCTGATCGGGGCGGCCGTGGTCCTGGAGGGGGTGCGCACGGTGCTGGCCGGCACGACGGACGCGCGGGCCGCCGCCGTGCTGCGGCGGGATCTGGTGGACCGGCTGCTCGCGGCCGGACCGGAGGCTGTCCG
This sequence comes from Streptomyces calidiresistens, assembly GCF_014141525.1. GTDB lineage: Bacteria > Actinomycetota > Actinomycetes > Streptomycetales > Streptomycetaceae > Streptomyces > Streptomyces calidiresistens. The sequence continues at coordinate 457 of NZ_VKHS01000740.1, read as the reverse complement.
GCGTCACGGGACGGGTGAGACGGTGACCCGGGGCACCGTCAACGCCGCGCACGCCGGCGGGCTCCCCGTGGCGCTGGCGGGGTTGGTGCCGGCGGTGCTCACCCCGGTGGGTGGGTTGGTCGCCCTCTTCCTGCTCGATCCCCGGCTCGCGCTGGTGGTGCTGCTCGGGGCGCCGCCGTTGGTGGTGCTGTTGCGGTCCTTCGCCCGGTCCACGGCTGACTGCGTGTCGCGTTATCAGGACGCGCAGGGGGCGTTGGCGGCGCGGTTGGTGGAGACGTTGGCGGGGGCGCGGACGATCGCCGCCGCGGGGACCCGGGGGCGCGAACGCGACCGGGCCCTGGAGCCGTTGGTCGACCTGGGACGGCAGGGGCGGCGGCTGTGGCGGGTGCAGGGGGCGGCGGCGGCCCGGGCGGCGGTGCTGGTGCCGCTGCTGGTGCTGGGGGTGGTGGCGGTGGGG
>NZ_VKHS01000074.1 GCF_014141525.1 Streptomyces calidiresistens | reverse complement strand
GGAGGGGGGTCCGGGGCTCAGCCGCCGGCGCAGGGGGTGCCGTTGAGCGTGAACGAGGTCGGTGCCCCGTTCTGCTCCCGGTGGTTGCCGAGGAAACCGATGGTGGTCGACGCGCCCGGTGCCAGCCGGCTGTTCCAGGAGGCGCCGGTGACGCTGACCCGGGACCCGGATTGGGTGTGCGACCCGTTCCACAGCTGGGTGATGGTCTGGCCGTGCGGGAAGCTCCAGCGCAGCTCCCAGTTCTCCACGGGGGTCCCCCCGGTGTTGGTGACGGTCACCGCGCCCTGGAAGCCACCGGGCCACTCGCCGGTGACGGCGTAGGCGACGGTGCAGTCGGCGTCGGGGTCCACGCCACCGGTGCCGCCGTTGTCGCCCGGGCCGCCGCCGTCGCCACCGTTGCCGCCGTCGTCCCCGCCGTCGCCACCGTTCCCGCCGTTGTCACCCGGGCCGCCGGTGGTCCCGCCGGGTCCGCCGTCGTTGCCCCGCTCGCCGGTCTCGCCGACGATGATGCCGCGGCCGTTGGTGCCGATGTAGACCCGGCCCGCGACCCGGGGGTCGCCGGTGATGGCGCCACCGGTCCAGGCCCACTGGTGGTCGTCGTCGTTGATCCGGGTCCAGGTGGCACCGACATCGTCGGAGCGGTAGATGCCGCGCACCCCGTCCACCACGGCGCTGCTGTACAGCGCGTGGTAGTCGGTGCCCTCGGCGCCGCGACCGAAGCCGATGTTGTCGGCCTTCTCCAGCGCCCCGATCCGGGTCAGGCTCAGTCCGCCGTCGGTGGAGCGCCACAGGCCGTAGGCGCTCCCGTCGTCGCCACCGGCCAGCCACACGTCGCCGGCTGCGCCGGGGGCCGCCTCCAGACGGATGTTGCCCTCGGTCGGCAGGCCCCCGGTCGCCCCGGCCGCGAAGGTGGCGCCGCCGTCGGTGCTGACGTACAGGGTGCCGTCGTGGAAGCCGTAGAACCGCTGCGGATCCACCCGATCCGAGGCGATCGTCGCTCCCTGCGGGATGCCCTGCGAGCGGGTCCAGGAACTGCCGAAGGTGGTGGTGAAGTGGACCGGTTCGTCGGCCGGGCTCCACAGGAAGCGGCTGCCGTCGGCCGCCGCGGCGGCGGTGCCGCCGTTGGCCGAGCCGGGCACGGTGCCGGCGAACCAGTTGGCCCCGCCGTCGGTGGAGAAACCGACCGTCGACTGGCTGCTGTCCCCGACGTGCTCACCGACCCGGATCACGTTGTTCGGGCTCAGCCCGGCGAAGTCGAGGCTGCTGGTGGTGCCGATGAAGGGGGAGGTGTACATCATCGACGGAACCGCGTCGAGGTCGGTGTGCCGGAAGCCGCCGATGTCGCCGAGGCCGCTCAGCAGGTGGGCGCTCCCGGAGGGCGGGCTGGCCAGGTCCCGGACGGAGGTCTCCTCCAGGCCCTTGATCATGGGACGGACGGTGAAGCGGGTGCCCCGGTCCCAGTTGGTCAGCTCGGTGGTGCCGTAGATCGTCGCCCCGGTGCCGTACAGCATCCGGTCCGGGTCGTGCGGGTCGATCTCCATGCCCTCGGTCATCCAGCCGAGCTTGGGGGAGTCCTCCTCGGCCGTCGGCTGGTTGCCGAAGGTGAGCCACGGCACCGAGGAGTGGTCCAGGGTGAAGCGGCGGTCCCGCTGGGGATAACCGGCCCAGTCCCAGATCGGCGACCAGTCGTCGCCGCCGTTGGTGCTGCGGAAGATCTGGGTGTCCGGCCACCAGGAGCTGTAGCCGGTGACCATCACGGTGCCGGGGTTCTGCCGGTCCACCGTCAGGCCGCTGAAGCCGTACTCCGCGTCACCGGGGCGGTGGGGGGTGATGTCGGTCCACTGCCCGGAGCCGGTGTCCAGGCGCCACACCTCGCCGTCACCCCCGGCGTAGGGACCGGGGTTGTCGCTGGTGGCGATGTAGAGGTCGCCGGTCTCCTCGTCGAGCACCCCCTTGTGGGGCAGGAAGCCGGTGGGCTGTCCGGGGACCGCCTGCCAGGTGGCGCCCGCGTCGGTGGAGCGGTAGACGCTCTCCTCCTCGTCGGCGACGCCCACGTAGATGGTGCCGGTCGGCGTGCCGGGGGAGCCGGTGTCGGGGTCGAAGGTGACCCACACGACGCCGATCTCGTCACTCTCGTAGCCCCACGGGTCGTCGGGGTTGATGACGTGGTTGCCGGGGTTGGGGAAGGAGGTGACCTCCGACCAGGTGGCCCCGGAGTCGGTGCTGCGCCACAGCCCCTCGCCGCTGGGGGCGCCCAGGTAGAGGACGCGGTTGTCGTTGGGGTCGATCGCCAGCCGCTCGCCCATGCCGCGGCCCGGCATGTTGCCGCCGAGCTTGAACGGCAGTGGAACGGTGTCCCAGCTCTCCCCCCGGTCGGTGGAGCGCATGACGGCGCCGTTGTTGGGGTCCCAGTCGTTGGTGTAGGTGCCGACGGCGACGTACACCCGGTCGGGGTCCACGGGGTCCGTCGCGAGGGAGGCGACGCCCGTGTATCCCCATTCGTCCCAGCCGACGGAGTCCAGCAGGGGGATCCACTCCCGGCCCGCATCGTTCCAGCGGTAGGCGCCACCGATGTCGGTGCGGGCGTAGAGCAGGTTCGGTTCGGTGCGGTTGAAGATCACCGAGGGCACGAAACCGCCGCCGTCGATGCGCACGTTCCGCCAGTCGTAGTCCTCGGCCGGGACGGCGGCGGCCGTGCCGGCCGCCGGCTCCTGGTGGGCCGCGGCGGTGCCGAGCAGTCCGGCGGCGAGGGCGGTGGCGGCCAGGACCGCCGTCGCCGCTCTCCGGCCGCGCACGCGGGCACTCCTCTCCATGGGGTCTCCAAGGGTCCGCCGTCCCGGGGGACGGCAAGGGGGGTGGACAGGGAGGGAAACAGGGGTGGGAGCGCTCCCAGATGGTGCGTGTCGGTGATGTTAACTGTCGAACGTTGTTCGCATAAGGTGTGTTGGAAGGGCTTCCGACCCTCCCGATGGGGTTTTTGGTGGCGGTGTGTGACGGATCGTCCGGTTCACCCGGATGATGCGCCCCCGGGCTTTCGGTGGTGAATCACCCCGGATATCGGAGGGCTCCCACGTATCGTCGGTTCACGACGGGGTCGTGCCGAGTCGACTCCGCCCGCCACCGGCTCCGCGCCGGTGCCCCCCACCGACCCGTTCACGTCCGGGAGTCGCCCCCATGCCACCGATCAACCGACGCGCCCTCGGGGTCGCCGCGGCCGGCACCCTGGTCGGCACCCTCGCCCTGCACGGGGTCTCCGCCGCCTCGCGCTCCGGGGACGGAACGGCCCCGGCGGACGACGCCTCCCGGGCCGGAGGGCGGACCGCCGCCCCCGGCGAGTTGCGCGGCATGTGGATCGCGACCGTGGACCGCATCGACTGGCCGGCGGCCGACCCGGACGCCGATCGGGCCCGGGCCGACCTGCTGGCCCTGTTCGACGAGGCGGTCCGGCTCCGACTGAACACGATCTTCCTGCAGGTGCGCCCCGCCGCGGACGCCCTGTGGCCCTCCCCCTTCGAGCCCTGGTCGCAGTGGCTGACGGGTACCCAGGGCCGTGACCCGGGGTGGAATCCCCTGGAGTTCGCGGTCCGCGAGGCGCACGAACGGGGCCTGGCGCTCCACGCCTGGTGCAACCCCTACCGGGTCGCCCTGCACGACGACCCCTCCCGGCTGGCCGCCGACCACCCGGTGCGCCGCAACCCCGATTGGGCGATCGCCCACGGCGGTCGGCTCTACTACGACCCGGGCCTGCCCGAGGTGCGGCGCTTCGCCACCGACGCCATGCTGCACGCGGTGGAGACCCACGACGTGGACGGCCTGCACTGGGACGACTACTTCTACCCCTATCCCGTCCCCGGCGAGGAGTTCGCCGACGACGCGAGTTTCGCCCGCCACGGCGGGGGAGCCTCCCGCGCCGACTGGCGGCGGAACAACATCGACCTGCTCGTCCGCGAGACCGCCGAGCGCATCCGCGCCTCCCGGCCCGACGCGCTGTTCGGGATCAGCCCCTTCGGGGTGTGGCGCAACCGTTCCACCGACCCGGAGGGCTCGGCGACCTCCGCCCTGCAGACCCACGACGACCTGTACGCCGACACCCGGCGCTGGGTGCGCGAGGGGTGGGTCGACTACATCCTGCCCCAGCTCTACTGGCACATCGGCCACGCCCCGGCCGACTACGCCGAACTGGTCCGCTGGTGGTCCCGGACGGTGGAGGGGACAGGGGTGGCACTGTGGATCGGCGAGGCCGTCTACAAGGTGGGGGACCCCCGGCAGCCGGAGCCCTGGCGGGACCCGGCCGAACTCTCCCGACACCTGGCCTTCTGCCGGGACCACCCGGCGGTGGGCGGTCACGCCTACTTCTCGGCCTCCCGGGTGGTCGCCGATCCGCTCGGGGCGATGGGTCTGCTGGTCGCCGAACACCACAGCCGGCCCGCCGCCCCGCCGCGTGCCGATCCCTCCGCACGTCGCTGAGGGGTGCCGGGCGAAGGGGTCGTGACGGACGAACCGCCGGGAACCGGGGTCCCGGTTCCCGGCGGTCGTACCGGGTCAGTGTCGGGCGTCGTCGCGGTGCTCCACCACGGAGTCGGGGCCGGGGGAGATCACGGTCTCGTGACCGTCCCCGGTCCGTACCCGGTAGGGCGGACCGCCGTCGTGTCCCAGTACCTCGATGATCTCGCTCACCCGGTCGGGCTGCCCCACGACGCGTCCGTGGGTGACCACCCGGTCGCCGGTCCGTGCCTGCATGGGGGCACCTCCTCGTCTGTCACCGCTGTTGCCGTTGTGGCTGCCGGCACTGCCGGGACTCCCGGGGCCGTGGCCCCCGCGCGGGGTGCCCCCGGGCCCGTCGGCGGCTCCCGATGCGCTCCGCCGCGGCCGTTCGCATCCACCGATGGATTCATTTTATTCCGTTTCGTCGAATTTCTCCCGGTCGGTGTCCCCGGTTGGCCGGCTGGAAATCCGGGGTGGTGGGCGAAGCGCGCCGGGGGCGTCCCCGGCGCGAATCCCCGGAAAACCCGATGCGTCGATTCCGGGCGGCCGGCAGGCTTCCCGGTGTGCGCGACGGTTACGAGATCTCGACGGAGTCGGCCCGCTTGGACACGGACAGAATTCACCGGTGGCTTTCCCGCGACGCCTATTGGGCGTTGGGGCGAAGCCGGGAAAAGCAGGAGGCGGCCATCGCGGGTTCCCTCAACTTCGGCCTTTACCGCACCACTTCGGGGGAGCAGGTGGGGTACGCCCGAGTGGTCACCGACCGTACGACCTTCGCCTGGCTGTGCGACGTGTACCTCGACCCGGTCGAGCGGGGGTGCGGGGTCGGGACGGAGTTCATCGGTGCCGTCCGCGATCACCTCGACGGATGGGGACTGAAAAGGATCATGCTCGCCACCCATGACGCCCACGGCCTGTACGCCCGACTCGGTTTCCGACCCCTCGACCGCCCCGACCGATGGATGATCTTCGAATCGGGATGATCGGGGAACGGTGCCCGTGAAAAATCCCGATGAATTGTTCGACGCCCATGGCGCGCCCATTCGCCTGCTCGTACGATCACCGCATGCTGGTCACCCTGATCGCCGCGGCCCGGGGAACGGGACTTCTCGACACGCGATTCGGTGACGACCGCCCGCTGGACGCCGCCGGGTGGCACGCGGTCGAGCGCGCCCTGCCCGCCCTCGCCCCGCTGGCCGCCGCCGAGCTGCGCTACTGCTCGCCGAGTCCCTGCGCCCGCCAGACCGGCGACGTCCTGGGCCTCGCCCCGCTGGCCCAGCCCGCCCTGCGGGACTGCGACATGGGGCGGTGGCACGGGATGACCCTGCAGGAGGTCACCCTGCGGGAGCCGGCCGCGGTCAACGCCTGGCTGACCGACCCGCGGACCGCCCCGCACGGCGGCGAGCCGCTGGTCTCCTTCGTCGGCCGGGTCGGGGGCTGGCTGGACACCCGACCCGAGGTCGCCGACGGCCGCGTGGTGGCCGTCACCGAACCCTCGGTCATCCGGGCCGCCATGCTCTACGCGCTCAAGGCCCCGCCCCACGCCTACTGGCGCACCGAGGTCCACCCGCTGTCCGTGATCAGCTTCAGTGGCGGTGACGGCCGGTGGAACCTGCGGCTGGGATGAGGCCGGTACCCGGCGGGGCCCCGTCGATGGGAACCCGCCCACGGGATATCTTGATGTCGAGCAATGTTGCAGACGTGGAGCGGAGCACCCGGTGACTGACTCGACCATCATCTACACGCACACCGACGAGGCCCCTGCCCTGGCGACGTATTCGTTCCTGCCGGTGATCGAGGCGTACGCCTCCACCGCCGGGGTCGCCGTGGAGACCCGGGACATCTCCCTGTCGGGGCGCATCATCGCGGCCTTCCCCGAGTACCTGGAGGAGAACCGGCGCATCGACGACGCCCTCGCCGAGCTGGGCGAGTTGGCGAAGACGCCCGGTGCCAACATCATCAAGCTGCCGAACATCTCCGCCTCGATTCCGCAGCTGAAGGCCGCCGTCGCCGAACTCCGGGAGCAGGGCTACACCCTCCCGGACTACCCGGACGACCCCTCCACCGACGAGGAGCGCGAGATCCGCGCCCGCTACGACAGGGTCAAGGGCAGCGCAGTCAACCCGGTGCTGCGCGAGGGCAACTCCGACCGTCGCGCCCCCGCCTCGGTGAAGAACTACGCGAAGACCCACCCGCACCGCATGGGCGCCTGGTCCTCCGACTCCAAGACCAACGTCGCCCACATGACCGGTGACGACTTCCGGTCCACCGAGAAGTCGGTGGTGATCCCCGCAGCCGGTTCCGTGCGGATCGAGCTCGCCGGTGACGACGGCACCACCACCGTCCTGCGCGAGTCCGTGCCCGTGGAGGAGGGCGAGGTCATCGACGCCGCCGTCATGCGCGTCGCGGCGCTGCGCGAGTTCCTGGCCGCCCAGGTCGCCCGGGCCAAGGCCGAGGGCGTGCTGTTCTCGGTGCACCTGAAGGCCACCATGATGAAGGTCTCCGACCCGATCATCTTCGGTCACGTGGTACGGGCCTTCTTCCCGCGCACCTTCGCCGAGCACGGCGAGACCCTGGCCGCCGCCGGCCTCACCCCCAACGACGGGCTGGGCGGCATCCTCAAGGGCCTGGAGTCCCTGCCGGGCGGCGACGCCGTCAAGGCCTCCTTCGAGGCGGAGCTGGCCGAGGGGCCGGAGCTGGCGATGGTCGACTCCGACCGCGGCATCACCAACCTGCACGTCCCCAGCGACGTCATCGTGGACGCCTCGATGCCGGCCATGATCCGCACCTCCGGCCACATGTGGGGACCCGACGGGCAGGAGGCCGACACCCTCGCGGTCATCCCGGACAGCAGCTACGCCGGGATCTACCAGGTCGTCATCGACGACTGCCGCGCCAACGGCGCCTTCGACCCGGCCACCATGGGCTCGGTGCCCAACGTGGGTCTGATGGCCCGCAAGGCCGAGGAGTACGGCAGCCACGACAAGACCTTCGAGATCCCCACCACCGGCACCGTGCGGGTGCTGGACGGCGAGGGCACCGTCCTGATGGAGCACGCCGTGGGCGCCGGCGACATCTGGCGCATGTGCCAGACCAAGGACATCGCCATCCGCGACTGGGTCAAGCTCGCCGTCACCCGCGCCCGCGCCACCGGCGACCCGGCCGTCTTCTGGCTGGACGAGGGCCGCGCCCACGACGCCAACCTGATCGAGAAGGTCCGCGCGTACCTGCCGGAGCACGACACCGACGGCCTGACCCTGGAGATCATGGCCCCGGTCGACGCCACCGCCTTCTCCCTGGAGCGCATCCGGCGCGGCGAGAACACCATCTCGGTCACCGGCAACGTGCTGCGCGACTACCTCACCGACCTGTTCCCCATCCTGGAGCTGGGCACCAGCGCCAAGATGCTCTCGGTGGTCCCGCTGATCAACGGCGGTGGCCTCTTCGAGACCGGCGCCGGCGGCTCCGCGCCCAAGCACGTCCAGCAGCTGGTCAAGGAGAACTACCTGCGCTGGGACAGCCTCGGCGAGTTCCTCGCCCTGGCCGTCAGCTTCGAGCACCTGGCGACCACCACCGGCAACGCCGGCGCCAAGGTGCTGGCCGAGACCCTGGACCGCGCCACCGGGACCTTCCTCAACGAGGACAAGTCCCCCAGCCGTCGCCTGGGCGGGATCGACAACCGCGGCAGCCACTTCTACCTCGCCCTGTACTGGGCCCGGGAGCTGGCGGCGCAGACCGAGGACGCGCGGCTGGCCGAGGCCTTCGCCCCGCTGGCGGAGACCCTGACCGCGCAGGAGGCCACCATCGTCGAGGAGCTGGCCGCGGTGCAGGGCTCCCCGGCGGAGATCGGCGGCTACTACCGTCCCGACCCGGCGCTGGCCGCGGCCGTGATGCGGCCGTCGAAGACCTTCAACCAGGCCCTGTCGATGCTGGGCTGACACCGGTCGGGACCCCGTGACCGGGCCCCGGGACACGGCGACGGCCGGGATCGGAACCCCCGATCCCGGCCGTCGCCGCGTTCCGTCCCGTATCCGGTGGGGGCCGGAACGGCTTCGGCCCGCCGGGCGCCGCCGGCGACAGCGGATTCCCGCGGTCCCGTGCGCCCGGCCCCGGCCGCGGCGGGGAGGGCGGCCGGCGTGTCGGCGGGCGATGGCGCCTGCCGGGCACCGCCGGATATGGGCGGCTATCGCCGGGACGAGTCGGACGCGAAGGACCGCGGAAGGGCATCGATCCCCGGCCCGCTCCCGGGCGGGCGGCTCACCGGCCGTTGCATAAAGCTGTGGTGATACGTATAGTCATGCCATCGATCGGATGGAGGCGATGGCGGTGCGCGCTGCGGTGGCGGGAGCCAGCGGATACGCGGGGGGCGAACTCCTGCGCCTGCTGCTCGGACACCCCGGGATCGGGATCGGGGCCCTGACCGGCGGGTCCAACGCCGGCCGATCCCTGGGCGAACTCCAGCCCCACCTCGCCCCCCTCGCCGACCGCGTGCTGGAGCCGACGAACGCGGAGACCCTCGCCGGGCACGACGTGGTCTTCCTCGCCCTGCCGCACGGCGAGTCCGCGGCGGTCGCCGAGGCGCTGGGGGAGGGGGTCCTGGTCGTGGACTGCGGCGCGGACTTCCGGCTGCGCTCGGCCGTCGACTGGGAGCGGTTCTACGGCACCCCCCACGCCGGCACCTGGCCCTACGGCCTGCCCGAGCTGCCCGGCTGCCGGGAGGCGCTGCGCGACACCCGGCGCATCGCCGTCCCCGGCTGCTACCCCACCGCCGTCAGCCTCGCCCTCTTCCCGGCCCTTGCCGCCGGCCTCGCCGCCCCGGAGGCCGTGGTGGTGGCCGCCTCGGGCACCTCCGGCGCCGGAAAGGCACTCAAGCCGCACCTGCTGGGCAGCGAGGTCATGGGCTCCATGACCCCCTACGGTGTCGGCGGCGGCCACCGCCACACCCCGGAGATCGCCCAGAACCTCTCCGCCGTCGCCGGCGAGCCGGTCACCGTCTCCTTCACCCCGACCCTCGCCCCGATGCCGCGCGGCATCCTCGCCACCTGCACCGCCCCCGCCCGTCCCGGCACCACCGCCGAGGGCCTGCGCGAGGCGTACGCGAAGGCGCTGGCCGACGAGCCGTTCGTGCACCTGCTGCCCGAGGGGCGCTGGCCCTCCACCGGCGCCGTCCTGGGCTCCAACCTGGTGCACCTCCAGGTGGCGCTGGACGGGGACGCCGGTCGGATCGTGGTCGTCGCGGCCGTGGACAACCTCACCAAGGGCACCGCCGGCGGCGCCCTGCAGAGCGCGAACATCGCCCTCGGCCTCCCCGAGACCACCGGCCTGCCCGGGGCGGGCCTGGCGCCCTGAACCCCGCCCGCCCGCGAACCGCCCGGTGGGGTCCACCGCGCGGGCACCGATCCGTTTCCCCGACCGGACGCCACCGCCGGCGGGTTCCCTCCGCCCCACTCGCCGCACCGATGGGAGTCACCACACCGTGAGCGTCACCGCAGCCCGGGGCTTCCGGGCGGCCGGCATCGCCGCCGGCATCAAGTCCTCGGGCGATCCCGACCTCGCCCTCGTCGTCAACGACGGCCCCTCCCGCGCCGCCGCCGGGGTCTTCACCGCCAACCGCGTCAAGGCCGCGCCGGTCCTGTGGTCGCAGCAGGTGCTGCGCGCGGGGAAGGTATCCGCCGTGGTCCTCAACTCCGGCGGGGCCAACGCCTGCACCGGCTCGCCGGGCTTCCTGGACACCCACACCACCGCCGAGCGGGTCGCCGACGCCCTCGGCCACAACGCCGCCGAGGTCGCCGTCGCCTCCACCGGCCTGATCGGCGTGCGCCTGCCGATGGACCGGCTGCTGCCCGGCGTGGACCGGGCGGTGGCCGAACTCTCCCCGCACGCCGGGGAGAAGGCCGCCATCGCGATCAGGACCACCGATACCGTCCACAAGACCGCCGTCGCCTCCCGCGAGGGCTGGACCGTCGGCGGCATGGCCAAGGGCGCCGGCATGCTCGCCCCGGCGCTGGCCACCATGCTGTCCGTGATCACCACCGACGCCGAGGTCGCCCCGGAGGTCCTGGACCGGGCCCTGCGCGCCGCCACCCGGGTCACCTTCGAGCGGATCGACTCCGACGGCTGCCTGTCCACCAACGACACCGTCCTCCTCCTGGCCTCCGGCGCATCCGGGGTCACCCCCGACGAGAAGGAACTCACCGCGGCCGTCACCGAGGTCTGCGCCGACCTCGCCCGGCAGCTGATCGCCGACGCCGAGGGCGCCTCCAAGGACATCCGCATCGAGGTCCGCAACGCCGCCGACGAGGACGACGCGGTGGAGGTCGGGCGCGCGATCGCCCGCAGCAACCTCCTCAAGTGCGCCGTGCACGGCGAGGACCCCAACTGGGGTCGGGTGCTCTCCGCCATCGGCACCACCTCCGCCGCCTTCGAGCCCGACCGCGTGGACGTGGCCATCAACGGCGTGTGGGTCTGCCGGGGCGGCGCGGCCGGGGAGGACCGCGAGGGCGTGGACATGCGCTTCCGCGAGGTGCACATCCTGGTCGACCTCGCCGCCGGCGGGGCCGGGGCCACCGTGTGGACCAACGACCTGACCGCCGACTACGTCCACGAGAACAGCGCCTATTCCTCATGAGCAGCCCATCCACCGGAGCGACCGGGACGACCCGTCGCCACACCGCCCTGCCCAAGGCCCGCATCCTCATCGAGGCGCTTCCCTGGCTGACCCGCCACCACGGGAAGACCGTCGTCATCAAGTTCGGCGGCAACGCCATGGTCGACGAGGACCTGAAGGCCGCCTTCGCCCAGGACGTGGTCTTCCTCCGGCACGCCGGTCTGCGTCCCGTCGTGGTCCACGGCGGCGGCCCGCAGATCAACGCCCAGCTCGACCGGCTCGGCCTGACCTCGGAGTTCCGCGCGGGCCTGCGGGTGACCACCCCGGAGACCATGGAGGTCGTCCGGATGGTGCTCGCCGGACAGGTCCAGCGCGAACTCGTCGGCCTGCTGAACCGCCACGGCCCCCTGGCCGTCGGGATGACCGGCGAGGACGCCCACCTGATGACCGCCACCCGCCGCTGGGCCGAGGTGGACGGGGAGCGGATCGACCTGGGCCGGGTCGGTGACGTCACCGCCATCGACACCGGCGCGGTCACCGCCCTGCTGGACGACGGCCGCATCCCGGTGATCTCCTCCATCGCCCGCAGCACCGAGGACCACCACGTCTACAACGTCAACGCCGACACCGCCGCGGCCGCCCTGGCCGCCGCCCTCGGCGCCGAGACCCTGATGGTGCTCACCGACGTCGAGGGCCTGTACGCCGACTGGCCGCACAGCGACGAGGTGATCAGCGAGTTGACCGCCTCGGAGCTGGAGGAGCTCCTGCCGGGCCTGGCCAGCGGGATGGTCCCCAAGATGGAGGGCTGCCTGCACGCGGTGCGCAACGGCGTGCGCACCGCCCGGGTCATCGACGGACGGGTCCAGCACTCGATCCTGCTGGAGATCTTCACCGACGAGGGCGTGGGAACCATGGTGCTCCCCGATCCCCCGCCCGGCGCGGGCCGGATCGGCCACACCGGGAACCC